>GG730036.1 GCA_000205985.2 uncultured Candidatus Thioglobus sp.
TACCGGGGTCCGGGGGGATCCACTTTCTAATTCTTTTGAGTTAAATTGATGACACATGACGTTTAATTTTTCCACGCCCACACCGTGCTCACCCGTAATGGTACCGCCCATGTCCACACTGAGTTTTAAGATATCTGTGCCAAATTCTTCGGTTTTTTCCAGCTCTCCTGGAACGTTCGCATCGTACAAAATTAGTGGGTGCAAGTTGCCATCGCCTGCATGAAAAACGTTGGCCACTCGTAATTTGTATTTTTTACTCAACTCATTAATTTTTTCCAACATATCGGCCAAATATCGCCTTGGAATAGTGCCGTCCATGCAATAATAATCAGGTGAAAGCCTTCCCACTGCAGGGAAGGCTGATTTACGCCCTTTCCACAAATCTAGGCGCTCCGCTTCACTCTCAGATACTTTTAAAGTAGAAGCACCTGAAAGTACTTTTAATGCTGTATCAAGCTCTGCTTGTACTTGCGCTTCGGTACCGTCTAATTCACATAAAAGTAATGCTTCTGCATCAAGTGGATAACCTACTTGCGCAAAACCTTCAGCAGCTTCAATAGCAAATTTATCCATCATTTCTAGACCTGCTGGAATGATGCCGGCTTTAATAATATCAGCCACAGCATTAGCACAATCGCGCACCGAATCAAACGCCGCCATCACCACTTTGGCCAACTGTGGCATTGGAATTAATTTAACCGTTATTTCAATAATAATACCCAACAAGCCCTCAGAACCATTCATCAACGCCAACAAGCCTAAACCGTCATCTTTACGACTTAACACTAATTCCTCACCATCAACAGTAAGTACTTTTAGCGCTTCAACGTTATGAACCGTTAAACCGTATTTCAAACAATGCACACCACCAGAATTTTCAGCCACGTTACCACCAATGCTGCAGGCAATTTGACTGGACGGATCAGGGGCGTAATACAAACCATGTTCTTTAACCGCCTCGCTAATGGCGATGTTTCTTACTCCCGGCTCAAGAACGGCCAATCGATTTTTAACATCGATCGATTTCACCCGATTGAGTTTTGATAAACCTAAAACGATTGATTTTTCCAGCGGCATGGCGCCACCAGAAAGGCCTGTACCTGCACCTCGCGTAACCACGGGTGCATTATTGGTTTTACAAATTTGTAATACTTGTTTAACTTGTTCGATGTTTTCAGGCAAAACTACTGCTAAAGGCTTCTGCCTATAAACACTCAGGCCATCGCATTCATAGGCTCGTGTGTTCTCACTGCCAGTAATGACAATACCCTTATGTAAAGCACGTAATAATTGATGAATAACACTCATTCGAGCAATTATAATGTCTTCTTTAAATTTATTAACCTTAAAAAGATTATGCAATCATTTAATCCACCCGTAAGAACATTAATGGGCCCTGGCCCCAGTGACGTCCACCCAAGAATTCTTTCAGCAATGGCACGACCAACCATTGGGCATCTTGACCCTGCTTTTGTGGGCATGATGGATGAGACTAAAGAAGCACTAAAATACATATTCCAAACTGAAAACGAACTTACCATGCCGGTGTCCGCACCCGGATCTGCCGGTATGGAAACTTGCTTTGCTAACTTAGTTGAGCCAGGTGATAAAGTCATTGTATGCATCAACGGTGTGTTTGGTATGCGCATGAAAGAAAACATCACACGTTTTGGTGGTGAAGCCATTGTGGTTAAGGACGATTGGGGTAATGCCATTTCAACCGATAAAGTTGAGCAAGCGCTTAAAGACAATCCAGATGCAAAAATTCTTGCGTTTGTTCATGCAGAAACCTCAACAGGAGCACTGTCCGATGCAAAAACTTTGTGCAAACTTGCACATCAATACGATTGCATTAATATTGTTGATGCGGTAACTTCACTCGGCGGTGTTGAGCTTCGTGTTGATGAATGGGAGATTGACGCCATTTACTCAGGCTCACAAAAATGTTTATCGGCCATGCCCGGTATTTCACCCATCAGTTTTGGTGATCGCGCCATTAAAAAACTCACCAATCGAAAAATACCGGTAACCAGTTGGTTCTTAGATCTTAATTTGGTTATGGGCTATTGGGGTGAAGGTGCAAAACGTACTTACCACCACACAGCGCCCGTTAATACGCTTTACGGACTGCATGAATCATTGGTGATGATTAGCGAAGAAGGGCTGGAAAATTCTTGGGCACGTCATCAGAAAAATCACGAGAGCTTACGCGATGGTTTAGAGGCAATGGGCATTAGCTTTTTAGTTAAAAAAGAAGATCGTCTGCCACAATTAAACGCCATATTCATTCCTGAAGGGGCTGACGATGCAAAAGTTCGTTCTACCCTGCTAAATGATTACAACCTAGAAATTGGTGCAGGTCTCGGTGCTTACGCTGGCAAAGTATGGCGCATTGGTTTAATGGGCTATGCCTCTAGAAAAGAAAACATTACTTTATGCTTA
>GG730035.1 GCA_000205985.2 uncultured Candidatus Thioglobus sp.
TGGCTTTATTAACCTGATAAGGCAATTCTGTAACTACAATGCTTTGTTTGTCTTCACCCTCAACGTGTGAGCGTGAACGAAGATAGATCTTACCTTTGCCCGTTTCATAAGCTTGGCGAATACCATCTGCGCCATTAATGATGCCGGCCGTTGGAAAATCTGGCCCGTGTATGATATCCAACAACTCGTCAATGCTTACTTCATCATTATCAATCACCAACAAACAGGCATTGATGACTTCGTCAATATTGTGTGGCGGAATGTTTGTCGCCATTCCAACGGCGATACCAGATGAACCATTTACCAATAAATTTGGTACTCGAGTTGGTAGAACTGAAGGCTCAGATTCTGAACCATCATAGTTGTCAATAAAATCAACCGTGTCTTTTTCAAGATCGCGCAATAATTCATGTGAAATCTTGGCCATGCGGATTTCGGTATAACGCATTGCTGCTGCCGAGTCGCCGTCAACCGAACCGAAGTTACCCTGACCATCAATAAGGATATTTCGCATTGAGAATGGCTGTGCCATACGTACAATGGTGTCGTACACAGCCGTATCACCATGCGGGTGATACTTACCAATTACATCACCGACAATACGGGCTGATTTTTTGTAAGATTTGTTGTAATCATTACCCAACACCTCCATGGCGTAAAGCACACGGCGGTGAACCGGCTTTAAACCATCTCGAACATCGGGTAAGGCGCGACCAACGATGACACTCATTGCGTATTCCAAATAGGAATCTCGCATCTCATCTTCAATGGTAACTATAGGGAAATTAGGCTCAAAAACTTCTGGATTATCGGTGTTATCAGACATGCAAAAATGACGTGATTAAATTGGCTTTAATTGTACCCTAAAGACAGTAAATACACAAATAAAATGTGTAAATTAATTTCTATAAAAAGTTATTAAAAATCAATAACTTATGCGTTTCTTTTTTGCACTGCTTGAGCCAGTGTTTTAAGTAGGTTTTCGGTGTCATCCCAACCAATGCAACTGTCGGTAATGCTGACCCCGTATTTAAGTGATTCTAATGGGCCAATTGCCTGATTTCCTTCATTAAGATGAGACTCGATCATCACCCCAAAAATCTTGTCAGATCCAGTACTGATCTGCTTGGCAATTTCATCGCCCACCAACAACTGGTTTTTGAATTTCTTTTGTGAATTGGCATGAGAAAAATCAACCATAATTTTTGCCAATAGGCCTTCTTCTTTAAGTTGATTGTAAGTTTTTTTAATGCACACTGAATCATAATTTGGACCATCGGCACCACCACGTAAGATGATATGCGCCGTTTCATTGCCTGATGAGGTGTAATGAGAGACACCGCCCTCTTTATTAACCGAAAGCAAATGATGAGGGCTATTGGCTGATTTAATCGCATCAATGGCAACCCTGAGTGAACCCGTTGTGCCATTTTTAAAACCTACTGGGCAGGATAAAGCGGAAGCCAGCTCACGATGAGACTGGCTCTCTGTCGTGCGAGCACCAATCGCGCCCCATGAAATTAAATCAGAAATGTACTGTGGTGTGATTAAATCAAGGTACTCAACGGCAACAGGCATATTCATATCGGCTAGATCTGTAAGTAGATGACGGGCAATCTTAAGGCCTTTGTCAATGTTGAAGCTTTCATCCAGATCAGGATCGTTAATTAAACCCTTCCAACCAACGGTTGTGCGTGGTTTTTCAAAATAAACACGCATTACAATGAGTAAATCTTGCTTTAATTCTTCTTTTACTTTGGCTAGTTTATCGGCATACTCACGTGCAGATTTTGAATCATGAATTGAACACGGTCCTACGATGACCATTAGACGATGATCTTTGCCTTCTAAAATATCCTTAACGGCTTGCCTAGCCTGGAAAATATTAGCCGACCCTTTCTCACCTAATGGATACTTCTCCATTAGCTCATTAGGTGCAATCATCGGTGCACTTGAGGTAATTCTTAAATTGTCAGTATTGTGTTGCACGGTTTATTTTTGATTTTCAATTAATGCGTAAGCTGAATGATTGTGAATGGATTCAAAATTCTCCGATTCAAGACGGTAATAGTTAATCCTTTCATCAAGGTTTAAATCAAGTGCGATATCACGCACCAAGTCCTCAACAAAAGCAGGGTTATCATACGCTCTTTCAGTCACAACTTTTTCGTCATCCCGTTTTAAAATAGCATAAAGTTCACAAGAAGCCTTGCGCTCAGCCAAATCAATTAAATCTTCAATATCAAGTTTATGCCCTTCGGAAACCTTAGCTTTAATGGTGATGTGTGAACGCTGATTGTGTGCACCATACTTAGAAATACTCTTTGAACATGGGCACAAGCTGGTCACTGGCACCACGACTTTCATCATAACTTCAGATTCACCTTTAGCGAACGAACCGTACAAAGTTACTTGGTAGTCCATCATTGATTCAACACCAGAAGACGGGGCTTTTTTCTTCCTAAAAAAAGGAAATTCAAGAACAATGTGTGCAGTGTCTGACTTTAATTTTTCACAAACTTTATTGATAATTTTGTCAAAGTTACTGCTGTTAAACTCACAAGGGCCATCGTTTAATATTTCAATAAAGCGTGACATGTGGGTGCCTTTTACGTGCTCAGGCAAGGATACAGTCATGGTAAATCTACCAATGGTTGGCATTTTATTGCCGTCACGATCTATGTAAGTAATTGGATGAGCAATGTCTTTAATGCCCACTTTGTCAATAATGATTTGACGAGTGTCTTTACTGTTTTGTGTATCGGGTAAATGAGCTGCGTTCATGATTTTCCTTGTGAATAAGTAACGGATGCTCTAGGTGTTTCCCAGATAATGACTTCGCACACACGAACATCTTGGTTGTTGATTAGTTGACCCACTTCATCAAAGAAATATTTTGCAATGTTCTCAGCGGTTGGGTTTTAGTTTATCAAAAGGAGCAATGTCATTCAAATATTGATGATCAAGCCTTTTAGCAACTACTTTGGTTTGTTTTTTAATTTCACGAAAATCGATTGCAATGCCTGTGTCGTTAAGCGCTTCGGACTCAACCGACACCTCAACCTGCCAGTTATGGCCGTGCAAACGTGCACAATCACCTG
>GG730034.1 GCA_000205985.2 uncultured Candidatus Thioglobus sp.
TCGGGGGGGATCCCACCAAGAAGCATTAATACGCTTACATAAAACTAATAATTTCCCAGAATTTACTGGCCGAGTTTGTCCGGCTCCGTGTGAAGGATCGTGCGTACTTGGAATGAACAACCCAGCCGTGACAATTAAAAACATTGAGCAGGCGATTGTTGATCGTGGTTTTGATGAAGGCTGGATTCAGCCACACGTAGTTGAGTATCGCACTGGCAAAAAAATTGCCATCATTGGTTCTGGTCCTGCAGGCTTAGCAGCGGCGGATGAGCTTAATAAATTAGGCCATTGTGTTACGGTGTTTGAACGCGATGATCGCATTGGTGGTTTGTTGATGTACGGTATTCCTAACATGAAGCTAGGCAAAGACGTGGTTGAGCGTCGAGTGAATTTACTCAAAGATTCTGGCGTTGAATTTATCGTGAGTGTTGACGTGGGTAAAGACATTACCACTACCGAGCTCAAAAAAGAGTTTGATGCTTTAATTTTCACCACAGGTGCAACGATGGCACGTGATTTACCAGTGGATAATCGTGATGCACAGGGTGTGTATTTAGCGATGGAATATTTAGCTAAAAACACCAAGCATTTATTAGATACGGGTAAGGCAGATGATTCTGACTTATCGGCCAAAGGCAAAGATGTGATCGTGATTGGTGGTGGTGATACGGGCACGGATTGTATTGGCACGGCATTGCGCCAAGGTGCAAAATCCATTGTGAATTTTGAATTGATGGGCAAGCCACCTACTGATCGTGCTGATAATAACCCATGGCCCCTATGGCCACTGATTTATCGAGTGGATTATGGTCACGCCGAAGCTGCGCAAGTTTTTGGTGATGACCCTAGACAATATCACTTAATGACTAAATCCTTCATCAAAGATGATAACAATCAAGTCGTCGGTCTTAATACCATTAACGTTGATTTTAAAGATGGCCAATTGATTGAAATCAAAGATAGTGAGAAAACTTGGGATACTCAATTGGTGTTGTTGTCCATGGGATTTTTATCCCCCGAGCACTACCTGAGTGACGATGCTAATATTGAGCTAGATGAACGCGGTAATTACAAGGCAGATTATGGCCAATACCTTACCTCACAAGAAGGTGTATTTACAGCCGGAGATTGCCGTCGTGGCCAGTCATTAATCGTGTGGGCGATTAACGAAGGGCGCGGTGTTGCCGAGCAAGTAGACCAATATCTTACCAATAAATAATTCCTATTTTCCCCTCTCTTATATCCCCTAAGGGATAGTCAAAAGTACCACTAATATATCGCCAAAAATCAAGGTATTTTCTTGCATTCGGGTATAATTTGACCCGTTCACATCTTCTTATTTGAGTAACACTAGAAGATTTATATAAATACACTGGAGAGATAAAATGGCAAAAGAGATATACAACACACCCAACCTTGATGAGTTGGAAAAAGGCCCATGGCCTTCGTTTGTAACAGGCCTTAAAAGATTAGCGGCTGATGATCACGCAGGTGCCGATATGGTACGTGATGTGTTAGGTACATTAGAAACATCGTACGTAACTAAAAAAGGTTACTGGAAAGGCGGTACCGTTGGCGTAATTGGTTATGGTGGCGGTATTATTCCACGTTTTAACGAATTAAAAAACGAAGACGGTACTTACAAATTCCCTGCCGCAGGTGAATTTCACACCCTACGTATTCAGCCACCAGCAGGCATGCATTACACATCTACTTTACTTAGAGACATGTGTGATATGTTTGTGGATAACGGTGGTTCTGGTTTAATCGCGTTTCACGGTCAGTCGGGCGACATTATGTTGCAAGGTTCTACTGAGGAAACCACACAAACTATTTTTAATGCGTATAACGATTATGGTTTTGACTTAGGTGGTGCGGGGCCCTGCGGTACGTACTGGTATGTCGTGTGTTGGTGCAGCACGTTGTGAGATGTCAAACACAAACGAGCAAGCAGCTTTACGTACATTGGTTAATGCATTCTTAGACGACATGCATCGTCCAGCGCTTCCATACAAAATGAAATTTAAAGTTTCAGGTTGTGCGAACGATTGTATGAATTCAGTTCAACGTGCTGACTTTGCCGTGATTGGTACTTGGAGAGACGACATTAAAATCAACCAAGATTTATGGAAGAAAATGGTTGCCGATAAAGGTACTCAATACGTGGTTGATAACATCACTTCTCGTTGTCCTACTTCAGCGATGACTTTAAATGATGACAGTTCTTTAACCATCGATAATAAGAACTGTGTGAAATGTATGCATTGTTTAAATGCAACTTCACCTCTGACTCATAACTACATTGCTAAAGGTGATATAGAGCCTATCTTAGCAACGGGTGACGACAAAGGCGTTAGCATTATCATGGGTGGTAAGCGTACACTGAAAATTGGTGACTTATTTGGCACAGTGGTTGTTCCATTTATGAAACTAGAGACTGAAGACGATTACGAAGAAATCGAAGAATTAGCCGGTGAAGTGATTGACTTTTTTGCTGAAAACGCACTAGAGCATGAAAGAACAGGTGAAATGATCGAGCGTATTGGCATTGTAAACTTCCTTGATGGCATTGGTCTTAAGGTTGATCCTAACATGGTTAACTCGACTCGTACTATCTCTTATGTTCGTATGGACCAATGGGATGAAGAAGCTGTTAAGTGGTTTGAAAACAAAGCCGAAGCAAGCGCGTAATTTAATTTTAAAGAACAATACACGGAGAAAATATTATGGCTGAAGCACCAAGAATGCCAATCGAATCAGGTTGCCCTGATCCTATTCAATACATGCACCCAACCATGCGTCGTAACTACGGCCAATGGGCTTATCACGATCGTCCACGTCCAGGAGTACTGCACCATACTTCAAAGAACAGTGAAGAGATTTGGACAGTTCGTTGTGGTACTGCACGTCAAATGGATGTTCATACGATTAAAAAATTAGCTGATATTGCTGATGAGTTTGCCGATGGCTACGTTCGTTTTACCATGCGCTCAAACGTTGAGTACATGGTGGCTGATGAAGCTAAGGTTGAACCACTGATTAAAACATTAACAGACGCTGGTTTCCCAGTGGGTGGTACTGGTCCATCAGTGACTATGATTTCACACACTCAAGGCTGGTTACACTGTGATATTCCAGGTACTGATGCATCAGGCGTGGTTAAATCATTAATGGACGATTTGCACGAAGAGTACATTAAAGAAGAAATGCCAAACCGTGTGCACATGACTACCTCTTGTTGTCAAATTAACTGTGGTGGTCAAGGCGATATCGCGCTTAACATTCAACACACTAAGCCACCTAAGATTAATCATGATTTAGTGGCTAACGTTTGTGAGCGTCCAACGGTTGTTGCACGTTGCCCAGTAGCGGCGATTCGTCCTGCGATGGTAAACGGTAAACCTACTTTGGAAGTTGATGAGAAAAAATGTATCTGTTGTGGTGCATGTTTCCCGCCGTGTCCTCCAATGCAAATTAACGATCCTGAGCATTCTAAGATTGCAGTATGGATTGGTGGTAAGAACTCTAATGCAAGAAGCAAGCCTTCTTTCCACAAGTTAGTAGCGTCTAACCTTCCTAATAACCCACCAAGATGGCCGGAAGTTGGTGCCGTTGTTAAGAAAATTTTAGGTGTTTATAAAGAAGATGCTCGTGATTGGGAAAGAATGGGTGAGTGGGTTGACCGTATTGGTTGGCCAGCGTTCTTTGAAAAGACCGGTTTGCCGTTTACTAAATTCCACATCTCTGATTGGAAAGGTACACGTCACCAGTTGAATTCTTCTGCACACATTCGTTTCTAGGCAATTAATAAGATATGAAAATTTCTATTCAAATTAACGAAGGCCCGTATCAGCACCAAGCGTCTGATACGGCGTATCAATTTGCCAAAGCGGCGATTGACAAAGGGCACGAGATTTTCCGTGTATTTTTCTATCATGACGGCGTAAATAATGCATCACGCTTTACCTTGCCACCGCAAGATGATCGTAACGTTGTAAACCAATGGGCCGAATTAGGCATTAAGAATGCCGATGGCGAGCCTGAGCTTGTGGTTTGTATTGCAGCAGCGCTTCGTCGCGGCATGCTTGACGAGTCTGAAGCCAGTAAGAATGGCATTGATGGTAATAATATTCATCCTGCGTTCCGTATTTCTGGCTTGGGTCAGTTGATTGAGGCCGGTATTCAATCGGATCGTTTAGTGGTATTTGGAGATTAAGATGGCAATAAAGAAATTTATGTATTTAAATCGTAAGGCTTCTTACGGCACTGTGTACGCCATTGAATCTTTAGAAGTGGTGTTAATCGCTGCAGCGTTTGAGCAAGATGTATCTTTAGCTTTTGTTGACGATGGTGTTTATCAAATCGTAGAAGGTCAAAATACGGATGGTATTGGCATGAAAAATTTTTCTAAAACCTATCATGCATTAGGTGATTACGACATTAACAAACTTTATGTATCCGCTGAATCTCTAGAAGAAAGAGGCTTGACTGAAGCAGATCTTATGCCTTTGGTGTATGAAGATGAAGACGATGATTGGGCAGAAAAACCTTCGATTAAGGTTGTGTCTAATGCTGATCTTACAAAAATCATGTCTGAGCAAGACGTTTGTTTAAGTTTTTAAAGGATATTTAATATGCTACACACAGTAAATAAATCATCTTTCGAGCGTAATTCATTACAGTCTTGTCTTAATATTATTGATGACACTAGTGTCATCTTATTGATTGAAGACGGTGTAATTTCCGCTGCGAATAATGCTAACTCATCCATGCTAGCTGAACTTGCCACACAAGGTAGAGTTTATGCATTGCAAGGCGATGTGGAAGCAAGAGGAATTTCATCAAAAGTTGCAGATAATATCAAATTAGTTGATTATGCAGGTTTTGTTGATTTAGTTGTTGAACACGGAACTGCGGTTTCTTGGGTTTAACGTAATTTATATATAGGAGTAAAACTATGGCTGATATTTTAGGCGCAGAAGTAGACGAAGAAGGTTTTTTAGTAAACCTTAGTGATTGGACAAAAGAAATTGCCGATAGTATGGCAAAAGACGATGACATTGAATTGTCTGAAGAGCATTGGGATGTTATTAATTTCTTACGTGATTACTTTGAAGAGTATCAAATTGCACCAGCAGTACGTGTACTAACGAAAGCAATTGGTAAAAAATTCGGTAAAGAAAAAGGTAACTCTAAGTACTTGTATTCTTTATTCCCTTATGGTCCTGGTAAGCAAGGTTGTCGTTTCGCCGGTCTTCCAAAGCCAACGGGCTGTATCTAAACGATACAAAGCACTGAAAACACCTGCCTTGGTAGGTGTTTTTATCTTATTTAACACATTGAGTTTGAGAGCAATATGTCTGCAATAAGCATTTTTTTTACGGCTTTATTTTACATTTCATTATTTGTATTCCTTATTGGAATGGCAAGAAAAATCTATCAGTATTGGATTACGCCAGCTCCTTTAAAGATCCCTACTGCACCAACCCCATTAACACAAACAGGTGTGGTTATGCGCATGGCTCGCGAAGTAGTCTTGTTCGAAAGTTTATTTAAATCCAACAAATGGACTTGGCTGTTCGGTTGGTTGTTTCACATTGGTTTATTGTTAGTACTAGTTCGTCATGTCCGATATTTTTGGCCGGGTGATTTACCTGAGATTTTTTTATTAATTCAACCGTTTAAATACGCAGCCTTTGCGATGGTGATTGGCTTGACAGGACTTATGGGTCGCCGTATTTTTGTTGAACGTATTCGTTATATTTCAGCACCATCGGATTATTTAATGCTAATTTTATTGCTGATTATTGGCGTGAGTGGCGTGGTAATGACCTTTACCAGTAATCATACTGATGTGATGATGGTGAAAGAGTTTGCTTCGGGATTGATCGCTTTCCCATGGATTGGTTGGTCAAACTTACCAACAGAAGTGCACTTTTTAACTCATATTTTCTTAGTATTTGTGCTGATGGCAATTTTCCCGATTTCTAAGTTGTTGCATGTACCAGGTGTCTTTTTTAGTCCAACACGTAACCAAGTGGATGATTCACGCAAGAAACGTCACATCTCTCCTTGGGCATTAAAGCAAGAACAAGAGCACGCAGTAAGATTAGAACAAACTTTAGGTAAGGACGAATAACATGGCTGCTAAAGAATTTGATATCCCAAAATTACCGACTTACATAGAGATTCCTGAAATTAATGAAGGCATTATGGAGGGCGATGGCCCATTCAAGTCAGTTGAAGAATTTCAAACGCCACTCGGGTTTCCTGGTGAAAAAGTAGATAATTGGCAAGAAGTTGCAATCGCTAAAATGGGAGAGCTTAAATCTAAGTATCGTTCGGTTCAAGTTTTTTTAGATGCTTGTGTTAAATGTGGCGCTTGTACCGATAAGTGTCATTATTTCTTAGGCTCGTCTGATCCAAAAAATATGCCAGTGGCACGTCAAGACTTATTCCGTAGCGTGTATCGTCGTCACTTTACCTTTGCAGGTAAATATTTCCCGAAATTAGTCGGCGCCAAAGAATTAGATGATGACATGCTAGACGATTGGTACAACTATTTTCACCAGTGTTCACAGTGTCGTCGTTGTTCGGTATTTTGTCCGTACGGCATTGATACGGCAGAAATTTCAATGGCCGCCCGTGAAGTGCTAGATGCGGTGGGTGTTGGCCAAAAATATTGTAACCAAATCTTAGGCAAGGCAATTACGATTGGTAATAACCTTGGCCTACCAGAGCCAGCGTTGCGCGATACATTGCTTGATCTTGAAGAAGAAATTGAAGAAGAAACAGGCGTTGCGGTTAAGTATCCATTAGACGTTAAAGGCGCTGAAATTTTACTCATTACCCCATCGGCAGATTTTTTTGCTGAACCGCACATTGATGGCTTGATTGGTTACGGTAAAGTTTTCCATCAAGATGGCGTGAATTGGACCATGAGTTCGTACGCTTCTGAGGGTGCCAACTTTGGCATGTTCATTGGTTCGTACGATGTGATGCGTAAAGCTGCATTGAGAATTCGTAAAGCAGCATTGGATTTAGAAGTTTCTCGCGTAATGGTTGGCGAGTGTGGCCATGCATGGCGTGTGGCGTATAGTTTCTGGAATACCTTAACCGGTGTTGGTGCGGGTGCGACGGACGAGTTTGGTTTGAAGTTACAAAACCAGTTAGACTCTCGTTACCCGCAACCTCAGCACATCATTGAGTATACGCATGACTTGATTCAACGCGGTAAGTTAGAGTTTGACAAGTCTGCAAATGATGATCGTACCGTGACTTTCCATGATTCGTGTAACGTGGCTAGAGCTACCAACATGGGTGGCATTCCAAACGGCCAGTTTATTCTTCCGCGTGAAGTGATCAAAGCCGTTTGTAACAACTATGTGGACATGGAACGTAGCACCATTATGGAATCAACGTTTTGTTGTGGCGGTGGTGGTGGATTGTTGACAGACGATTTAATGGAAATCGCATTAAAGGTGCCATGCCTAGAATGCAAGCGTTGAAGAAATAGAAAAACCGATGGGTTGATACATTGGTCGCAATCTGTGCGATTTGTAAGTCACAGTTTAGTAAAGTTTACCAAATTTGATTTGATCATACATGATTGTCAGGGCTCATCAGTTAGTGAGCGAGCATTGTTATGGATAACAAATCGAAAATCCGAGGCCCAAGAACGCTGGAAAAGTACCGAACATAGATAAGGAATTTGATTGCAAAAAATCTCTAACGG
>GG730033.1 GCA_000205985.2 uncultured Candidatus Thioglobus sp.
AAGCTGATTCAGGCACTGCTCGTGTTAACAACGTTAAGTTTTCTCCATTAGGCGTGTCTATCTTAGGTACTGCTACTGGTATAAACGGTGAGTTAGCTGTAGGTAATGTTAATGCTGGTACTACTGAAGATAAAGTAACGGGTGCTCGTGTTGATTTCAACATGGCTGGTAACTCTATTCAGCTTGCTGCTGGTAACTTAGAAGTAGGTACTGTTGATAAAAGCTTTACTGACATTATCGTTACTCGTGATTTAGCTGGTGCTAAGCTTGCACTTTCTGCTGGTGAGTGGAACAGTCGTAAGTCTATGGGTGCTAAGATCTCTGTTAAATTCTAAATCTTATTTAGAAAACAGTTAACTTAAAACTTAAGTTACAAAAAACCCTCAACTTCGGTTGGGGGTTTTTTTTGCCTTCTTGAGGAAGGCAAGGCCTTCCCCACTTTGCACAGATTGATGTACAATGCATGCATGGGTATTAGAAATATTGAATTTTCAAACGGTGAGTATTACCATGTGTTTAATCGTGGCGTGGATAAGCGCATTGTTTTTAATTCGAAAGAGCAGCAAGAGTTTTTCTTCAATCGGCTACGATTATTAAACACCACTGATAGTAGGAAATATATAGCCAATAAACGTAGTCGATATAAAGATAAGTTAATTACAGCTGATGGTGATCAATTAGTAAGTATTGTGGCTTTTTGCTTACTGCCGAATCATTATCATTTGTTATTAAAACAGGAGGTTGATAATGGTATTTCACAATTTATGCAGCGACTTGGTACGTCTTATACAATGTATTTTAATCAGCAAGAGAATAGAAGTGGAAGTCTATTTCAAGGTAAGTTTAAAGCAAAACATTTGAGTGGAGAATTTGCACTTCCAGTGGTTTCTGCTTATGTAAATCTTAATAACAAACATCATAAGATCGACTCAAATCTACATTTGGTTAAATCTAGTATTAATGAGTACCTTAACCCAGGATTTGAAAAAGGAATCTGCAATCAGGAAATAGTAAAATCTATTATTAGCGAGATTGGATCGTTATTCGAATATAAGCAGTTTATTAAAAATGCATCATTGTCTTTTGCTGATAATAAAAATAATTCATTAACCATTACTGATTTTGAGTTTTAACAAAGTGGGGAAGGCCTTGCCTTCCCCACTTTGTGCTTGTAGAAAATTTGAGATGTATATAAATCCTTTAAAATGTAATTTTTGAATTGCTGATTAACCTATGATCACACAACTTACGAATCGATCTTTATTAAAGCTCAGTGGTGGTGATACTCAAAGTTTTTTACAAGGGCAATTCTCTAATGATATTGATGCATTGGAAGGTGGTGCGGTGCAACTCAATGCGTATTGTCAGCATCAAGGTAAGATTATTGCATTATTGTGGGTAATAAAAAGAGATGATGATTTTTATTTGTCTTTTCCGAGTGATTTGGCTGAACTTGTAACAAAGCGTTTGACCATGTTTAAGATGATGTCAGATGTAACGATTACTGATGTGAGTAATGAAGTTATTCAATTAGGTGTTATTGATGAAGAGTTCGATGGTGCGTTTAAACTGAATGACCAACAATCGGTTGCTTTGGTAGATAAACATGAATTTGATCTTTCGGATGAATCCAATTGGGAAAAGGCTTGTATTGAAAATGGCATGGCTGAGGTGTATCTTAATACGTCTGAGCAGTTTGTGCCACAGCTACTGAATTTAGATATTAATGAGGTAGGTGTAAGCTTTACCAAAGGTTGTTATCCTGGGCAGGAAGTAGTGGCTCGACTGCATTATTTAGGTAAATCAAAACGACGCATGCGAGTATTTACCTGTGATGCCGATGTTAATATTGGTGATGAACTGGTTGTAGCTGGTTCAAAGTCAGCTAAAGCTTCCGGTATTGTGGTGCGTTGTGTAAAATTAGATTCTAAATCTTTATGTTTAGCAACGGTTGAAGTGGCACATGAAGATGGCAAAATCACACTAAATAACGCCGAAGGCGCTTTATTAACTAGAATTCAAAATGACTAAAGTATTATTTTTACTGGCATGGTTGCCATTGTCCGTATTTGCCAGTGATGAGCTTGCAGCGCCATTAGATCTCACTAACCATTGGGTTGGTTATGCGGCACTTGCGTTGTTTGTATTGGCGTATATTTTAGTTATGGTGGAGGAGTTTACCCACTTTAGGAAATCTAAGCCGGTGATATTGGTGGCAGGTGTAATTTGGGGATTGATTGGCTGGGTTTATGCTTCTAATGGTTTGCCTCATTCTGCTGAAGTTGCACTACGACACAATTTATTGGAATATTCAGAGTTGTTTTTATTTTTGCTAGTAGCAATGACTTACATTGAGGCCATGCGAGAAAGATTGGTATTTGAAAGTTTAAAAACTTGGTTGATTTTAAAAGGCTTTACTTTTAGGCAGCTTTTTTGGATGACTGGATTTTTAGCATTTTTCATCTCTCCTATGGCTGACAACCTGACAACAGCGCTTATCATGGGCGCAGTGGTATTGGCGGTGGGCTCGAGTAATCCGCGTTTTGTCTCTATTGCCATGGTTAATATCGTAGTAGCTTCAAATGCTGGCGGTGCGTTTAGTCCATTTGGTGACATCACTACGCTAATGGTTTGGCAAAAAGGCTTGGTTGAGTTTTCTGAATTTTTTGCACTGTTTCTACCATCGTTGGTTAATTTTGTTGTTCCTGCAGCTATTATGCATTTTGCCATTGAAGATAAAAAAGCAATGGGTGATCAAAGTGACGTTAAGATTAAATTAGGCGGCATGGGGATTGTTGTTTTATTTACGCTGACCATTGCAACAGCAGTTGGATTTCATAGCTTTTTGCACTTGCCACCGGCAATGGGCATGATGACAGGACTGAGTTATTTGATGATCATGTCGTATTTTATTCGTCGAAAAGAAAGGCACTTGCAAGAAGACGGCTTTGATGTGTTTAGAAAAGTTGCGGGCGCTGAGTGGGATACATTGCTATTTTTCTTTGGCATTATTCTTAGTGTCGGTGGATTAGGATTTATGGGGTATTTGGCACTTACATCTGAGATGATATACGCCTCATTAGGTGCCACTTATGCTAATATTTTGGTAGGACTGTTGTCAGCGGTGGTGGATAACATTCCGGTTATGTTTGCAGTGCTTACTATGAATCCTGATATGTCTACCAGTCAATGGTTGTTGGTTACACTAACGGCCGGTGTTGGTGGTAGTTTGTTATCAGTGGGTTCTGCTGCTGGCGTGGCGCTGATGGGGCAATCTAATGGTTTATATACGTTTGTTTCCCACCTCAAATGGACGGGCATAATTGCGCTTGGGTACATGGCCAGTGTTGCGGTGCATTTGTGGATGAGCGGTATTGCATTTGCATAAGGACGACCTATTTATTGATCTTGGTAATAGCGCTATTAAGTGGCGTTTTAAGGATGAATATTTTTCATCAGCATTAAAATATTTCAACAGTAATGCCTTGCCAAAGGCCAGAAAAATTTGGGTAAGTTCAGTGGGTGACAAAACTCCATTAAGCACTCTGACCAATGTTACTTTTGTTACTTCTAAGGCAAAATTTGGCAGTTTTATATCAGCTTATAAAGAGCCAGAAACACTGGGAGTTGATCGTTGGTTGGCAATGGTAGCTGGTGTGCATAAATATCCAGATCAAAATTTACTCGTGATCGATGCCGGTAGCGCCCTAACTTTTGATGTTGTGCTTGCCGATGGCAAGCATCAAGGTGGATTAATCATGCCCGGACTAGGTGTTTTACGCGCTGGTTTTGATCAATTTACAACCGATAGTGTAGAATTAAAAGCTGAAAATTTAGCCGATAATACTAAAGAAGCCTGGAGTTTTGGAACTTCAAAAATGCTCACTAACACCATTAATGGGCAAATTAATACTTACCAAAGTATGTATAAAAATTTGGTCGTTATTTTAACGGGTGGAGACGCAAAGAATATTAAACCACTGATCGAAGGAAAAACCCATGTTCACCAGAATTTGGTACTTGATGGTTTGATTGTTTACTCGGGTATAATTTAGCCATTTAATTAAGCAATAAGTACAATGCAAGAGAATCGAGTTTTATCAGGCATGCGACCCACTGGTCGACTTCATTTAGGGCATTATCACGGTGTTTTGAAGAATTGGCTGGATTTACAAAATGAGTATGATTCGTATTTTTTTGTGGCTGATTGGCACGCATTTACTACCCATTATGCAGACAGAATCGACCTAGAAGCCAACGTGATGGAGATGGTGGTGGATTGGTTAGCCGCAGGTATTAATCCCAACACCTCGACGATCTTTGTGCAATCCAAAGTGCCAGAGCACGCTGAGTTGCATTTATTGTTATCGATGTCGACACCGCTTAGTTGGTTAGAGCGCGTTCCGTCGTATAAGGACCAGCAATTAAAGTTAAAAGAAAAGGATTTATCCACTTATGGCTTCTTGGGTTATCCCTTATTGCAAAGTGCCGATATTTTGATCTATAAGGCGGGCTTAGTGCCTGTGGGTGAAGATCAAGTGGCTCATGTAGAGCTTACACGTGAAGTCGCTCGACGCTTTAATCACATTTACGGACGTGAAGCAGATTTTGAAGAAAAAGCCGAAACTGCGATTGGTAAAATGGGTAAAAAACAAGCTAAGTTATTTTGTTCTTTGCGTAAGGCGTATCAAGAAAAGGGCGACGGAGAGGCTTTAGTCAAGGCGCAAGCGTTATTAAAAGAACAGCAAAACATCACGTTGGGTGATCATGAGCGCCTTTTAGGCTATATTGAGGGTGTTGGTAGAATTGTTTTAAATGAGCCGGAATCATTACTCACTAAGGCTTCAAAGATGCCAGGATTGGATGGGCAAAAAATGAGTAAATCATACGGCAACACTATTTCTTTGCGTGATACGAGTGATGAAATTGATAAAAAAATCAAGCGCATGCCAACCGATCCGGCCAGAGTGAAATTAACCGATTCAGGCAATCCTGAAAAATGCCCAGTATGGCAATTACACAAAGTCTATTCAGACGAACAAACCCAAGATTGGGTGGTAGATGGTTGTACCAAAGCAAAAATGGGCTGTGTTGAGTGCAAACAACCTGTGATTGACGCGATAAAAGACGAGTTAATGCCAATGCAAGAGCGCATTGAAAAGTACCAATCCGATCCTGAGCTAATCAAACAGATTATCTTTGAAGGCAGTGAAAAGGCCAGAAGCGTCGCCAAGGAAACCATGGCGGAAGTTAGGGAAGTAATGGGCATTACTTATTAATAATGGAAAGATTACAAAAATTGATTGCAACGGCCGGTTATGGCTCTCGCCGTTGGGCAGAAAGACTGATTGAACAAGGTCGTGTTGAGGTTAACAACAAAACTGCCAGTATTGGTGATAAAGCTGATATTACCGACAAGGTAAAAATTGATGGCCGTACGATTGATTTATCTCGTTATAACGAGGAAGAAACCAAAGTCATTATTCTTAATAAACAAGCAGGTGTGATTTGTTCAAACAAGGATAAAGAAGGCCGAAAAAGCGCTTATGATTTATTGCCCAAAGAGTCTCGCTGGGTGATGGTAGGGCGTTTGGATTTAAATACTTCGGGTTTACTGCTTTTTACCAATAATGGTGATTTAGCCAATAAGTTGATGCACCCTTCATCAGAAATTGAGAGGGAATATGCAGTTAGAGTACTGGGAAAGGTTGAAAACGAAGACCTTAAACAGCTCACCGAAGGCATTGATCTAGAAGATGGTTTTGCCAAGTTTAGCCGTGTGACCATTGGCGGAGGTCAAGGGGCTAACCGCTGGTATAAAGTCGTACTTAAAGAAGGTAAAAAACGTGAAGTTAGACGTTTATGGGAAGCTTTGGGTTTTAAAGTTTCGCGCTTAATTCGCATACGTTTTGGCGAGATTCGTCTGCCGGATTCTCTTCGTGCTAATCAGTACGAATACCTTAAATCTAAACAAGTTCAATCGTTACTTAAAAAAGTCAATCTTTAGTCGTTTATTTTATAAAAACTTGATATATATCAAGGACTTATAAGTTATTTATTGTTACAATATCTTTGTATTAAATAATAACAAGGAGAAATAAAATGTTGATGAATGAACTAAACGTAGACCCGGTTTTTTACATGAGCCTATTAATGGTTGGATTAGCAATTGCTTCTTTTTTACTTTTCTATTTCATGAAAGACTTTAAAACAAAAGCTTAATTTTTGGAATAAATAAACCACACTCAAACATTGTTTATAAGACAGGCAATGTTTGAGCGGTGTGATAGAATATCTTTATTTTTAACGTAGAGGTATTCACATGCCAATGAACGAACTGAACAACGATGCTGTTTTTTGGGGCGTGATGATTTTTACTGCAGTTTCTATCGCTATGTTTATCTTTTTTAAGTTTTTTTATCACTTTAAAAAATAGGTGTTTTGACACTAATAGCACCGTATTATCATTTTCAAAAACAAGTATAATTGCGCTTTTAATCTGTGTTTTAAGCATTAATGTCTGATTATAAAGCAACCCTAAATCTTCCTGCTACTAGCTTTGCCATGAAGGCAAATCTTGCAAATCGAGAAGGTGGTTTTTTAAAAAAATGGCAAGATGATAATCTCTATGCACGCATTCGCGAGCACAACCAAGGCAAGTCGAAATTTATCTTACACGATGGCCCTCCGTATGCAAACGGAGACATTCATATTGGTCATGCGGTTAATAAAGTTTTAAAAGACATTATTGTTAAGTCGAAAACGTTGTCTGGTTTTGATGCGCCGTACGTGCCAGGGTGGGATTGCCACGGTCTGCCGATTGAACATAATGTTGAGAAGAAAAAAGGTAAAGTTGGGCATAAAATTGATGCCAATGCATTTAGAGCAGAATGCAGAAAATACGCTCAAAGCCAAGTTGACAAGCAAAAGCAAGATTTCCAACGTTTGGGTATTTTGGGTGACTGGAATAACCCGTATTTAACCAAAGATTTTCAATACGAAGCCGATATTGTTCGCGCTTTGGGTGAGATTGTTGAAAAAGGCCATGTGTCTAAAGGCTATAAGCCGGTGCACTGGTGTACTGAATGCGGTTCGGCACTCGCTGAGGCTGAAGTAGAATACAAAGACAAGAAATCCGACGCCATTGATGTTAAGTTCAGAATCATAGATGATGACATTTTTGCGCAAACTAAACCGGTTTCTGTCATTATTTGGACCACCACCCCTTGGACATTGCCTGCAAATGAAGCGGTGGCATTGCACCCTGATTTGAATTATGTATTGGTTGATGTGGGTGATGAATATTATTTATTAGCGCAAGACTTGCTTGAAACTACCTTAAAACGCTACGGTATTACAGATGCTAAAGTTGGCAAACAAGCATTTGTTGGTAGTGAGCTTGAAGGATTAAAAGTGCAGCATCCGTTTTACGATAAGCAAGTTTCAATCATTCTAGCCGACCACGTTACTACCGAAGCTGGTACTGGCGCTGTGCATACTGCTCCTGCTCATGGTCAGGAAGACTACGTTGTGGGTATTAAGTACAATTTGCCGGTTGAATGTCCGGTTGATGGTCGAGGTGTATTTTTTAAAAACGTCGAACTTTTAGGCGGTCAGTTTATCTTTAAGGCCAATGCCAGTGTGATTGAGATTCTTGAAAATGCCAATACTTTGGTTAAGCACGAGCCGATAGAACATTCATACCCACATTGTTGGCGACATAAAACCCCAGTTATTTTTAGAGCAACACCGCAGTGGTTTGTGTCTATGGAGCAAAATGGTTTAAGGGATTCTGTTAATGCTGAAATACCTAAAGTCCAGTGGATTCCAGATTGGGGCAAGAAACGAATTGAGTTAATGGTAGGCAATCGCCCTGACTGGTGTATTTCACGTCAACGTTTTTGGGGCGTTCCAATTACATTGTTTGTGCATAAGCAAACGGGTGAATTGCATCCTGATACCAAAGAGCTGTTTTCAAGTGTTGCGGATAAAATTGAGCAAGGTGGAATTGAAGCTTGGTTTGAAGCCGATATTGAAGATTTTTTGGGTGATGAAGTTAATGATTACGATAAAACAACGGATACTTTGGATGTATGGTTTGATTCTGGCGTAAGTCATTATGCTGTTTTAAAGGCCAGAAGTGAACTATCAGACGTGGCCGATTTGTATTTAGAGGGTTCTGATCAGCATCGTGGGTGGTTCCAATCCTCATTAATTTCATCCGTTGCTATTAACGGTCACGCACCATATAAGCAAGTACTAACCCATGGTTTTACGGTGGATCAGAATGGCCATAAGATGAGTAAATCCTTAGGTAATGTTATTCCACCACAAAAAGTGGTTAATTCATTGGGTGCTGATATCTTGCGCTTGTGGATTGCCAGTACGGATTACACTGGAGAGATGACGGTTTCTGATGAAATTCTAAAGCGCTCGGCCGATTCTTATCGCCGCATTCGTAACACCGTTCGTTTTATGCTGTCAAACATGCAAGGGTTTGATGCATCTCAGCATTTAGTTGATCACAATAAAATGCTGGATTTAGATAAATGGATTGTGTCTAAAACTGCGGACTTGCAGGCGCAAGTTTTGCACGGTTACGACACGTACAACTTCCATCACGTGATGCAATTGATTTTAAATTTTTGCACCAATGATTTAGGTGGTTTTTATTTGGACATTATTAAAGATCGTCAATACACCACGCAAGAAGATTCATTAGCAAGGCGATCAGCGCAAAGTGCATTGCATCACCTAACCCAAGCGATGGTACGTTGGTTGTCCCCTGTACTGTCATTTACGGCTGAAGAGATTTGGCAAACTCTATCCGATGATCAAGAGCAGAGTATTTTTTTGCAATCTTGGTATGAAGGCCTGAGTACTGGTTATAAAAATAAAGCCATTGGGGCAGCACGTAAGATTAATCCATACATTCGCAAGCAAATGGAAGGAATGCGTGCCGATAAAGTCATTGGCTCATCTTTGGATGCAGAGGTGGACATCTATTGCGACGATGAAGTGTATGGCGCACTGGCTCAATTAGAAGACGAACTTAGATTTGTGTTCATTACCTCATACGCCAGAATTCATTCGATAGACAATAAGCCAAGCGACTGTATTGATGCAGGTGAAGGTGTGTTTATCAAAGTTGAAAAATCTGAACATGAGAAGTGTGTACGTTGCTGGCATCATAGACAAGACGTAGGTCATGATAACGACCATCCTGAGCTTTGTACTCGTTGTGTCGATAATGTAGCCGGTGATGGTGAAAGTAGGGTTTATGCATGAAGACGCTTAAACTGGATTTAGCAGAAAAATCTTACCCAATCTACATTGGACAAGGCTTGTTGTCAAAGTCTGAGTTAATTACTAAGCACATTACTAGCAAGCAAGTGATGATTGTGACCAATACAACCGTGGCACCACTTTATCTTAATCAAGTTAAAGGGTTGTTGAGTGACTACACAGTATCTGAAGTAATCTTGAGTGATGGTGAGGAGTATAAAACACTTGATACGGTTAACCATATTTTTACTGCACTTCTTGAGCAAAGATTTGATCGCAGTTGCACTCTGATTGCTCTTGGTGGTGGTGTGGTCGGTGACATGACTGGCTTTGCTGCAGCCAGTTACCAGCGTGGCGTTAACTTTATTCAAATTCCTACCACGTTATTGTCACAAGTGGATTCGAGTGTGGGTGGTAAAACTGGCGTTAATCACAATTTGGGAAAGAACATGATCGGTGCTTTTTATCAGCCAAAATGCGTGGTGATTGACGTTGACACGCTAGATACTTTGGACGATAGACAATATTCAGCTGGCATGGCTGAAGTAATCAAATACGGCTTGCTGGGCAATGTTGATTTCTTGCATTATTTACAAAATAATATTGAAGACTTGATGGCTAGAGACAAAACAATGATGATTGAAGTTGTACATCAGTCTTGCGAAGACAAGGCTAATATTGTCGCTAAAGATGAGTTTGAAGCAGGCAAACGTGCCTTGCTTAATTTGGGCCATACTTTTGGCCATGCAATCGAAAATACACTAGGATATGGCGTTTATTTGCATGGTGAGGCGATTTCAGTGGGCATGTTAATGGCAGCAAAATTGTCTCAACTTGAAGGTTATTTAACCAATGAGAATGTTGACCAGGTTAAACATTTATTAGAAAATTCTAATCTACCAATCTCAATTAACGGTAAAATAAGTACTTCTAATTTCATGAAATCAATGGCTGTAGATAAGAAGGTAATTGACGGCAATATTCGTTTGATTTTATTAAAGAAATTAGGCGATGCATTTATTTGTGATGACTACCAAGAAGAACTTTTAGGCAAGGTAGTTGCTGATTTTTGCACCACAAAAAATTAAAAAGGACATTATTTTGACTACTAAAAAACAAAAGGAAGAAGCCCCTAAGGTTGAAGACGTTGCAGTGCCAACCATTGAATGTTTAGAAAATTTAGTCTCTAAAATGGAAGAGCAGACAAGTACTAAGTTTGAACGATTTTTCTTACCTGCATTAGCGGTATTCAGCGCCACTATTATTGGCATGTTTGTCATTATTTATTCAATTACCCAAGACATGACTCGTCTCGCTAATTCAATGGACCCTAACATGGGTGGTAACATGAGTGCAATGGTAAGTAGCATTGAAAAACTTTCTAACAATGTCTCGCAGATGACCGTGTCGGTTGCCCACATGCAAAAAAACTTTTCTCAAGTTAATAAAAACATGGACATCATTGCTAAAAAGCTTGATAATTTAGATTCAATTTCCACTGATTTAACATTAGTAAGTGCTAAGATGGATGCACTAGAGCCAATGTTAATAAACATGGAAGAAATGAACAAAAACATGACAACCATGCAGGATTCCATGACTTGGATGCAACGTGATTTATCCATTTTACGCGCCTCATTCTCTCGACCAATGAGCGTTATTAACAAGATGCCATTCCCGTTCTAAAATGTCGCTAAGTGAAGAGCAAGTTGGTCAAATTGCTTATTTGGCACGATTATCTCTTAGCAAAAAAGAGCTTGAGAGCAATACAAAAGATCTAAACAATATTCTAAATTTAGCTGAGCAATTAGCCCAAGTTGATACGCATGATGTTGAGCCGATGGCACATCCTTTGCATATGTCACAACGCCTTAGAACAGATGAAGTAACTGAGAAAGATCAATCAACATTGTTTCAATCCATTGCCCCTAAAACTGGAAAAGATCATTATCTTGTGCCCACTGTAATTGAGTGATATGCATACTAAAACCATAGCACAGCTGTCTCAAGGCTTAAAAGACAAAGAGTTTTCTTCCGTTGAGTTAACGCAACATTATCTAAATCGTATTAATCAATCACAGCTTAATGCTTTTATTACCGTGACTGATGATCTGGCCATGAAGCAGGCTCAAGCAGCCGATGAAAAAATTGCCTCGAATAATGCCAATATTTTGACGGGAATTCCCTATGCGCATAAAGATATTTTTTGCACACAAGGGGTAAAAACTTCAGCAGGCTCAAAGATGCTTGATAATTTCATTTCCCCTTACGATGCAACCGTAAGTCATCAGCTCAACAATGCCGATTTGGTGATGCTGGGAAAATCCAATATGGATGAATTTGCCATGGGTTCCAGTAATGAAAACTCCTACTATGGCTCGGTTAAAAATCCTTGGGATGTTACAAAAATACCAGGTGGTTCGTCGGGTGGCTCAGCTGCCGCTGTTGCAGCTCGTTTATCAGCCTTTGCCACGGGTACGGATACGGGAGGCTCTATTCGCCAACCTGCTAGTTTATGCGGAATAACTGGGCTTAAGCCTACTTATGGTCGAGTGTCTCGCTATGGGATGATTGCCTATGCCTCTAGTCTTGATCAGGCGGGCCCGATGACACAAACGGCCGAAGATGCGGCTCTTGTGTTAAATGTGATGTCTGGCTTTGACGAGAAAGATTCAACCAGTGCAGAGCAAGATGTACAAGATTACACAGCTAATCTTAACGATTCAATTAAAGGCCTAACCATTGGCTTACCAAAAGAATTTTTCTCAGAAGGTTTGGACAACGAAGTGGCTGATAATGTGATGGCCGCAGTAAAAGAATTTGAAGCCATGGGTGCTACGGTTAAAGAGGTTTCGTTGCCTAACTCTGCTTATGCTATTCCCACTTACTACATTGTTGCACCGTGCGAGTGTTCGTCCAATTTGTCACGTTTAGATGGTGTGCGTTATGGTTATCGCTGTGAAGAACCAAAAGATTTAGAAGATTTGTATTTACGTTCTCGCTCAGAGGCTTTTGGCGAAGAGGTCAAGCGCCGTATTATGATTGGTGCTTATGCTCTTTCAGCTGGTTACTACGATGCTTTTTATTTAAAAGCACAAAAGACTCGTCACTTAATTAGTGATGATTTTAAAAAGGCATTTGAAAATGTGGACGTGATTATGGGCCCTGTTTCCCCGACCACTGCCTTTGATTTAGGTTCCGTTAAAGATCCAGTTTCCATGTATTTGGCTGATATTTATACATTGAGTGCTAATTTAGCAGGCTTACCAGGCATGAGTATTCCAGCCGGTTTTGCACAGAATTTACCCGTAGGATTACAACTGATTGGGAACTATTGGTCTGAATCTAAGTTGCTTAACATTGCACACCAATTCCAACAGCAAACCGATTGGCACCAAAAAATGCCACAGGAGAATTAAGATGGAATGGGAGACGGTGATTGGTTTAGAGATCCATGCACAACTTAATACCAAATCTAAGATTTTTTCAGGTGCTTCTACTCAATTTGGCGCCAAGCCAAATTCCCAGGCTTGCGCAGTTGATTTAGGCTTGCCCGGAGTGTTGCCAGTTTTAAATAAAGAAGTAGTTAAAAAAGCCATCAAATTTGGTTTAGCGGTTGATGCGCATATCAATCAACGCAATGTATTTGATCGAAAAAACTATTTCTATCCAGATTTACCTAAAGGCTATCAAATCTCACAACTGGATTGGCCAATTGTTGGTGAGGGGAAAATTGAAATCAGTGTGGGTGATAAAATTAAAGTGATTGGCGTTACACGAGCGCACTTAGAAGAGGATGCTGGTAAGTCCATTCATGATTTGTACAATGACTTTACCGCAGTGGACCTGAATCGTGCCGGAACGCCTTTGTTAGAAATCGTGTCTGAACCTGATATGCGCAGTGCCAAAGAGGCGGTGGCGTATGCTAAAAAAATTCACGCTTTGGTTCAATATTTAGAAATTTGTGATGGCAATATGCAAGAAGGATCATTCCGTTGTGACGCTAATGTTTCGATTCGTCCAATGGGGCAAGAAGAATTAGGCACTCGTGCAGAATTAAAAAACATCAATTCATTTAAATTTTTAGAGCGCGCCATCAATTTAGAAGTTGAACGCCAACAAGATATCCTTGAAGAGGGCGGAAAAATAGCACAGGAAACACGCTTGTATGACTCCGTTAAACATGAGACGCGCTCAATGCGCTCAAAAGAAGAAGCCAATGATTACCGTTATTTTCCAGACCCTGATTTATTGCCGGTTGAGATTTCTGATGAGCTTATGGATCAAATTAGAAAAGAATTACCCGAGTTGCCGACTGAGAAAAAATCCAGATTTATCACTGAGTTTGATTTGAGTGAATACGATGCCGATGTATTGACTTCGCAAAAGCCATTGGCGGATTATTTTGAACGGATACTAGTCAATAATTCTGATCATGCTAAGCTATGTGCTAATTGGGTGATGGGCGAGTTTAGTGCAGCGTGCAATAAAAACCAAATTGAGATTAAAGACGCACCAGTATCTGCCGATGATTTATCGTTATTAATCAGTCGTATTTGTGATGATACCATTTCAGGAAAGACCGCTAAAGACGTGTTTAAGGCGATGTGGAAAAGGTGAGGGTAGTGCTGATAAAATCATCGAGTCTAAGGGGCTTAAACAGATGACGGATACGGGCGAAATTGAAACAATTGTCATGAGATTATTGCCAATAACACCCGCAAGTTGACAGTTTAAATCGGTAATGAAAAATCTTAGGCTTCTTTGTGGGCAGCCATGAAAGCCACACAAGTAAGCATCTAAATACTATGAATGTTAGATCAAACTTGGCTAAAACACTTTGATTTTCAGTTTGGGTGGAAGATTTTTTCTCGAATACAACCCAACCTTTGATT
>GG730032.1 GCA_000205985.2 uncultured Candidatus Thioglobus sp.
ATGGGGACCGGGGATCCACATGCACTGATTGGTCAATTTTTTGAAGTACTCTATCAAAATCAAAAGGATTACACTAATTCATTAAGACAACTCTCAGATATTGATCAATTGTCTAAAGACACTGATTTTACTGATTGGATTGAGTTGTATCACAAGCGCATTGATCAGGATAAAAGTAGCGATAGGGTTGAATTGATGAACAGTGTGAATCCTAAATATATCTTGCGCAATTATTTGGCAGAGGAAGCGATTCGAGAAGCGCAAGATCAAAAGCGTTATGATAAGATTGCCACTTTATTTGAGCTATTGAGAAAACCTTTTGATGAACACCAGGGTTTAGAATTGTATACCAATGAAGCGCCAGATTGGGCTCAAGGCTTGAGTGTTAGCTGCTCTTCATAAGCTAGATTAATCCAACCAAGCTGTAGGCCGAATGTTGAATCAGTTTAACAATCGGCAAGATGACAGTTTGAAAAATGCCTAAAAACAGTAAACCAAGCAGTATAAATAAACCATAGGGCTCTAGTTGGTCAAACTGGTAGGCAATTTTTGGCGGTAATAGCGAGCTTAGCACTCGACCACCATCAAGTGGCGGCAAGGGTAGTAAGTTGAGTACAGCTAGTAGTAAATTTACGAAAATACCGACATCACCCATTAGAACTAAAAATGAAATGTCAGTTTTACTTGCAAATAAAACGACAATCAGCCATAAAGCCACCATGATGAAATTACTCACAGGTCCGGCAATCGCTACCCATAGCATATCTCGTTTGGGCGATCTTAGCGCACTAAAGTTAATGGGTACGGGTTTGGCCCAGCCAAAGATAAAACCTGCCGAAGCAAAGTACAACAGTGCAGGCACTAAAACAGTACCAACAGGGTCGATGTGTTTGACAGGGTTGAGTGTTAAACGCCCCATCATTTTCGCTGTATGATCGCCGAGTTGGCTAGCTACCCAACCGTGCGCAGTTTCATGTACGGTAATGGCAAATAAGACTGGAATAGCCCAAATTAGAATGGTTAGAATATCGCTCATGCACTTCTCTCGCAGGTAAAATCAGAACAATTATTTAATAAAGCAATCTTCATTTTATATGAAAACCACCAATCTTTTAATCCCTACTCAAAAAGAAGCTCCGAATGATGCTCAAATTATCTCTCATCAATTAATGATTCGAGCGGGTTTAATATCTAAGCTTGCATCCGGTTTGTATTCGTATTTGCCAATGGGACTGAGGGTGCTTAAAAAAGTGGAAGCCATTATTCGTGAAGAAATGAACAAGTCTGGTGCACAAGAAGTCTTAATGCCGGTTGCACAACCGGCAGAGCTTTGGCAAGAGTCGGGCAGGTGGGAGCAATACGGCCCTGAATTATTGCGTTTTAATGACAGACACAATCGTAAGTTTTGTTTGGGTCCGACTCATGAAGAAGTGATTACTCATTTAGCTGCACAATACATACGTAGTTATAAGCAATTACCAATGAATTTTTACCAAATTCAAACTAAATTTCGTGATGAGATTCGCCCGCGTTTTGGGGTGATGCGTTCGCGTGAATTTATCATGAAAGATGCATATTCATTTCACCTTGACCAAAACTCTTTACAACAAACTTTTGATGTAATGCATCAAACTTATTGTAATATTTTTAATCGTTTAGGATTAGATTATCGTCCGGTATTGGCAGATTCTGGGTCAATTGGTGGTGATAATTCAGTTGAGTTTCACGTGTTGGCTGATAGCGGTGAAGATGCCATTTGTTTTTCAGACAGATCTGATTATGCAGCGAATATTGAAAAGGTGGCCTTTTCTAAACAAAGCAAAACGTGCAAAGCAAAAGCCAGCGAAGAAAAAGTTCTTACCAAGAAAAAAACCAGTATTGAGGATGTAGCACAATTTTTAAACATTAATCAAGAACAATGCGTCAAAACCTTGATCATCAAAACTAGTGATGGCTTTACAGCTTTGGCATTACGTGGTGATCACGAGCTCAATGAGATTAAAGTTCAAAATCTAGTGGGTGAGTTTGAATTTGCAAGCGATGATGAAATCAAGTCGCTTAATTTAAAGAAAGGTTTTATTGGTGTTAAGGCGTTGAGTGTTAACCTAATTGTTGATTATTCAGCCAGTGTACTGTGTGATTTTGTTTGTGGCGCTGATGAGTGGGACTATCATTTAACGGGCGCTAATTGGCAAGGTATTGAATTTAACGAGGCTGATTTACGCAATGCAGTGGAGGGTGATGTTTCACCAGATGGCAAGGGAAGATTATTGATTAAACGCGGTATTGAAGTTGGGCATATTTTTCAGCTTGGCACCAAGTATTCACAAGCCATGAAAGCCAATGTAATTGGTGAATCTGGCAAAGCAGTGACCACCACCATGGGTTGTTATGGCATTGGTGTTACGCGCGTAATTGCTGCCTCGATTGAGCAAAATCATGATGATCGAGGTATTATTTTTCCTGAATCGATTGCACCGTTTCAAGTAGTGATTGTGCCGATTAATTATAACAAGTCGACGCGAGTTAAAGACTTAGCCGATCAGTTGTATCGACAGTGTTTAGACGCCGGTATTGAAGTCTTATTGGATGATCGTAAAGAACGCGCCGGCATTATGTTTGCAGACAGTGAACTTTTAGGTATTCCACACAGAATGGTGCTTAGCGATACTCATGCTGACAATGGCAATGTTGAATACAAGGCCAGAAACAATCCAGACAAAGTTGAAGTTAAATTTGACGAGGTTTTATCATTTATTCAATCTAAATTAGGATGATACAGGCAAGGCCTGTATCAAAAAAAATATGACTTGGTGGCAATACATCATTCCACAGCATTGGCTTTCTAAGCTAATGTTTCGATTTGCACGTATTGAAAACGTTTGGTTTAAAAATAAATTCACCCATTGGTTTGTAAGCGCTTATCAGGTTGACCTATCTGAAGCAACTCGAGAGCGTGTTGAGGACTATAAACATTTTAATGATTTTTTTACTCGCTCATTAAAATCCAGTGCTAGATTAATTTCCAAAAGCAAAATTATCTGCCCAGTAGATGGCGTGGTTTCACAAGTTGGCAGGATAGAAAATTTGAATATTTTACAAGCAAAGGGCCGTCTTTATAGCTCCCAAGCCTTGCTTGGGAGCGAAGAGAAATCGCATTTATTTAAGGACGGATTTTTCACCACGATTTACCTTTCTCCTAAGGATTATCACCGTATTCACATGCCTTATGATGGCAAGCTGGTTTCTATGGATTACATTCCAGGTGATCTTTTTTCAGTTAATCAACAAACCGCACAGAATGTGGATAATTTGTTTGCCAGAAACGAGCGTGTGGTGTGTTATTTTGAAACTCAATTTGGCTTATGTGCTTTTGTTTTAGTGGGTGCAATTTTTGTAGGATCCATGCAGACTGTGTGGCATGGTCAAATTAACCCCCCGTACAAAAAACAAGTGCAGCATTTTGATTATTCAGATCAAGACATTAAATTGAAAAAAGGAGATGAATTGGGGCGATTTAATATGGGTTCTACCGTTATTATGCTTGCTCCAAATCAGGACAATCCATTTACCTTAAAGACAAATGAAGCGGTTAAAATGGGTCAGAATTTAATTTAGTTAGTTTAACCAGCTTAATGGTCTGATCGGAAATTTGCATAATTTCAATCGACACATTATCAATTTTTAAACTGATATCGCGCTTAGGAATACTTTGCAGTGTTTCTAAAATTAACCCATTTAATGTTTTTGCTTTGGCAACCGGTAAATTGATTTTGAGCATGATATTTAGTTCTCGAATGCTAATTCTTGGATCGATTAAATAGCTACCATCTTTTTGTTTGGTGACTTCATCGATGGCTTCATTTTGATTTGAAGTGAATTGACCAACAATTTCTTCCAGAATATCTTCTAAGACAACCATACCTCTGACTTCGCCATATTCATCTACCACAAGCCCTAATCGCCTTTTTTTCGTTTGAAAATGCTCCAGTTGATGTGCAAGGCTGGTGCCTTCTGGCACAAAATAAGGCTTTCGAATCAGTTCAGATATATTCTCAATACTGAACTCACCTTTGGCGTATAAATTAACAACATCACGCATGTGCAGTACACCGGTAATATTGTCTGGCGAGTCATCAAAAGTAAGAAGTCGCGTGTGTTGAATGCGCTCTAATTGACTTAAAATTTCACTTTTATTATTGATATCAACGCTGATTAATTCATGGCGAGGAACCATAATGTCTTCAACTTTAACTTTTTCTAGGTCAATGATATTGAGTAACATTTTTTGGTAGTTTGAAGCAATGATAGGTTTAGCATCATTAACCACCATTCTTAGCTCTTCAGAACTGATATTGCTCGTTTGATTTTCATTTTTAACGCCTAATAGTCTGAGGATATTTTTTGATATTTGCGCAATGATCCATACAAAAGGTTTGAATATTTTAATTAACAGTTCAATAATAATGGATACCGGTAGGGCGATCTTTTCTGGGTTTTTGGCAGCAAAAGTTTTAGGCGTTGTTTCTGCAAAGATCAAAATAACAAAGGTCAATGCAATCGATGCATAAACAATAGAACCTTCCCCCCAAAGCTTAATGGCGAGTACTGTGGCTATGGACGAGGCAAAAATATTAACAAAGTTATTGCCCAGTAAAATAGTGCCAATTAAGTGATCTAGGTTACTTAAAAGTTTTTCTGTGCGCTTGGCCTGTGTGTTGTTTTGACTGCTTAGAGTTTTTAGGCGATAGCGATTAATCGCCATCATTGAAGTCTCAGTTGATGAGAAAAAAGCAGAACCAAGTATCAATCCTAATAGAATTGTTCCTAGCCAAAAGGTTGAAAGATCTTCCAAAGATTTTTAGTTTTTTATTTTAATATTCGGCAGTTTAGCTCAAATGATTAAAAGCATCAAGTCCTGGATAGATTGCTTGGTCGCCTAATTGTTCTTCGATGCGTAGTAGGCGGTTGTATTTGGCTAAACGATCAGAGCGTGACAGGGAGCCTGTTTTAATCTGACCACAACCCGTTGCAACCGCTAAATCAGCAATGGTCGTGTCTTCAGTTTCGCCAGATCGGTGTGACATCACCGAAGTATAGCCTGCTTTTTTAGCCATTTTCATGGCTTGAAAAGTTTCAGTTAAAGTGCCGATTTGATTGACCTTAATTAGAATTGAATTAGCAATGTTGTTTTCAATGCCTTTGGTTAAAATACTGCTGTTAGTAACAAATAAATCATCACCAACTAATTGAACTTTATCACCAACTTTTTTGGTTAATAAATCCCAGCCATCCCAGTCATTTTCGTCCATACCATCTTCAATAGAGATAATTGGGTAGTTCTCAACCCAGTTTGCTAGGTAGTCAACAAATTCTTCAGAAGATAATGATCTATTTTCTGAAACAAGATTGTATTTTCCATCTGCATAAAACTCAGAGCTTGCTGCATCAATACCAATAAATATATCTTTACCAGCCTCATAGCCTGCATTTTTAATTGCTTCAAGGATTACTTTAATAGCATCTTCATTTGAAGCTAAATCAGGGGCGAAACCACCTTCGTCGCCGACGGCTGTGTTCATGCCTTTTGCTTCAAGAACTGCTTTTAAATGATGAAAAACTTCTGCACCATAACGCAGAGCTTCTTTAAAGCTCGGAGCGCCAGCAGGAATGATCATGAATTCTTGAATATCAACACTGTTGTTAGCATGCTCACCACCATTGATGATGTTCATCATGGGTACGGGTAATTTGTAATCATCACCTTGATCAAGCGAGGCATATAAAGGTTTGTTTTGTCTGTTAGCGTTAGCATGTGCGCAAGCTAAAGACACGGCTAAAATTGCGTTAGCACCAAGCTTTGATTTAGTCGGCGTACCATCAAGATCGATCATTGCTTGGTCGATTTTTTTAAGGTCTTCGATACCAAAGCCGCACAAGCACTCGTGAATTTCACCGTTGATGAATTCAACTGCTTTTAAAACGCCTTTACCCAGATAGCGTGATTTATCACCATCACGAAGTTCTAATGCTTCACGTTGGCCCGTCGAAGCACCAGACGGTACCATTGCACTGCCCATTGTTCCATTGTCCAGAACAACATCGGCCTCAATGGTTGGATTACCTCTAGAGTCAAGCACCTCTCTTGCTTTAATTTGTTGAATTTTCACCTTAATATCCTGTTTGTTTATTCGAAGAATGACTTCATTTTACCAAAGAAGGAGCTGGACTCGGGGTGATGTTTTTTACCGCATGAGCCGGAAAATTCCTTTAATAAATCTTTTTGTTTCTTGTTAAGATTAACCGGTGTTTCAATTTTGACCTGACACAGTAAATCACCTGTACCACCTTGACGTATTGCTTTTATGCCTTTACCGCGTAGGCGAAATAATTTTCCAGTTTGAGTGCCTGCCGGTACTTTAATTTTAAGTTTGCTACTAAGTGTGGGCACTTCAATTGAGCCACCCAGTGTTGCCGTTGCAAAATCAATTGGAACTTCGCAATACAAGTCATTGCCTTCTCGCTGAAAAATGTTGTGTTTTTTAACGTGAACTTCTACATACAGATCGCCACTTGGCCCACCTCTAGCGCCTGCTTCACCTTCGCCACTTAGGCGTATTCTGTTGCCAGTATCAACACCAGCGGGAATTTTAACCGATAAAGTTTTTTGTTTTTTGACTACACCCTGGCCACCACAAGTGCCACAAGGTTTCTCAATTTTTTGACCGGTTCCAGAGCAAACGTGACAAGGGCGTTGAACTGCAAAGAACCCTTGTTGTACCTGTACCTGACCATGTCCTCCACAAGTAGTACAGGTTTTAACCGATGTACCTGGTTTTGCACCTGAGCCTGAACAAGTATCGCAAGTTTCATTTTTAGGAATGCGAATTTTAACCGTTGTGCCTTCTGCCGCTTCTTTAAGATTGATTTCTAAGTCATAGCGAAGATCAGAGCCACGATTGTCGGGTTGGGCATTGCCACCACCAAAGATATCTCCAAAGATATCTCCAAATCCTCCACCCCCACCTCCGCCAAATGGACTGCCGCCACCGAATCCACCAGCACTACCATCTACACCGGCATGGCCAAATTGATCATAAGCTTGACGTTTTTGTGAATCCGATAGTATGGCGTAGGCTTTTTGTATTTCTTTAAATTTTTTCTCAGCGGATGTTTTGTCATCTGCATTTCGATCTGGATGATGTTTCATTGCTAAACGCTTGTAAGCTTTTTTAATCTGCTTATCGTCCGCGCCTTTATCAACACCTAATACTTCGTAGTAATCTCTTTTTGACATGTTTAACCTTAATTAATAAAAAACCTTCTTCAGATGGGGCATCTGAAGAAGGTTAGTTGTTAAGTAGTAATTGCTTAGTTACTTATCGTCTTTAACTTCTTCAAAGTCTGCATCAACAACATCATCACCTGCATCAGCGGTTTGTGCATCGCCTTCAGTAGTGCCTGCTTTAGCTTGTGCTTTTTCAGCCAAAGGTTGTGCTTTTTCACTCAACGCTTGTACTTTGGTGTCAATGGCTTCTTTGTCCTCACCTTTGACGGCTTCTTCAAGTTCGCTAATCGCAGTTTCGATGGCTGTTTTTTCATCATCAGAAACTTCATCCTTTAACTCTTCCAAGGTTTGCTTGGTTGAGTGTACTAAAGAGTCAGCCATGTTGCGCGTGGTGACTAATTCTTGGAATTTTTTATCATCTTCTGCATGTGCTTCAGCGTCGTTAATCATTTTTTCAACTTCTTCATCGCTTAAACCGCTTGAAGCTTTAATGGTGATTGATTGCTCTTTGCCAGTATTTTTATCTTTGGCAGAAACATTCAAGATACCATCAGAGTCAATATCAAGTGTTACTTCAATTTGAGGCTGTCCTTTTGGAGCAGCACCAATGCCTTCTAAGTTGAATTGACCTAATGACTTATTGGCACTGGCAATTTCACGCTCACCTTGTAGTACATGAACCGTTACCGCAGATTGGTTATCAGCCGCTGTGGAAAAGGTTTGCGAAGCATTGGTAGGAATCGTTGTATTTTTTTCAATCAGTTTGGTCATTACTCCGCCCATGGTTTCAATACCTAGAGACAATGGAGTTACATCAAGTAATAATACGTCTTTAACGTCACCACCCAATACACCTGCTTGAATTGCAGCACCCATAGCAACTGCTTCATCAGGGTTTACGTCTTTCTTAGGTTCTTTGCCAAAGAAATCTTGTACCATTTTCGTTACCTTAGGCATACGCGTTTGACCACCTACTAAGATAACCTCGTCGATATCACTCGCTGAAAGATCTGCATCTTTAAGTGCAATTTTACAAGGCTCAATGGTGCGCTTTAAAAGATCATTAACCAACGACTCTAATTTTGCACGTGTGATTTTAATGTTTAGGTGTTTAGGGCCAGAAGCATCAGCCGTTACATACGGTAGGTTAACTTCGGTCTGCTCTGAAGAAGACAGTTCAATTTTAGCTTTTTCAGCCGCTTCTTTTAAGCGTTGTAAGGCCAGTGGGTCGTTAGTTAAGTCCACACCTTGGTCTTTTTTGAATTCATCCACTAAATAACTGATGATGCGTTGGTCAAAATCCTCACCACCTAAGAAAGTGTCACCATTGGTTGAGAGTACTTCAAAGTGTTTTTCACCATCAATGTCTTCCATTTCGATGATGGATACGTCAAACGTACCACCGCCTAAGTCATACACGGGCAACCGTCTTATCGCCTTTAACTTTATCGACACCATAAGCTAGCGCTGCTGCTGTTGGCTCGTTAATAATACGCTTAACCTCTAAACCAGCAATTTTGCCAGCATCTTTAGTGGCTTGACGTTGTGAGTCATTAAAGTAAGCAGGAACAGTGATAACTGCTTCGGTTACTTTTTCACCTAAATAATCTTCAGCCGTTTTCTTCATTTTTCCAATGACTTTAGCTGATATTTCTGGTGCGGCCATTTTCTTGCCGTTTACTTCAACCCAAGCATCGCCATTGTCTGCTTTGACAATTTTGTACGGCACTAAGTTAATGTCTTTTTGTACTGCCTTTTCATCAAAACGACGGCCAATCAGACGCTTGATGGCGTATAAAGTATTTTCAGGATTAGTAACCGCTTGGCGTTTTGCCGGTTGTCCTACTAAGATTTCTTCACTGTCTTTTGGATAAGCAATGACGGATGGGGTAGTACGATCACCCTCAGAATTTTCAATAATTTTAACACTACCACCGTCCATAATGGCTACGCATGAATTGGTTGTTCCTAAGTCGATACCGATAATTTTTCCCATTTTTTTTAACTCCTTGTATTAGATATACCTCCTATATAGGGATGGTCATTTTTTTTTCAAGGATTATTAACGAAAAAACTCTTTAGAGTGAGTCTTTTAGCAGTTTTTCGACTGATTTCGGCACAAAGGCACTGATATCACCACCAAGAGACAGAATCTCACGTACCAGTGAGGATGAAATATTGGCGTACTGTTCGGCAGGGGTCATGAACAGAGTTTCAATATTAGGATTAAGGTGTTTGTTCATGCCCGATAGCTGAAATTCGTACTCAAAATCACTAACAGCACGTAGTCCGCGTAGAATTACCTGGGCATTTTGTGCACTCGCAAAATCCACTAATAGAGTATTAAAACTAAGTATTTCAATGTTATCGATTTCCTTGAGTGCGGTTTTTGCAGCAACCAATCTTTGGTCAATGTTCAAAAACGAAGGTTTCTTGCTGTTTTGGGTAATGCCAATAATAACCTTATCAAACAATTTACTTGCACGGCGAATCAAATCAATGTGGCCATTGGTGATTGGATCAAATGAGCCGGGATAAATTGCAACTTTTTTCATAATATTTCAATTAAACAATAATGCACTTGTCCTGAGTGTTTTTGTTTGCTGATTTTGATTTTTTGTGAAAAAAATTCAGCCACTTCACTTTCAAGCATTTCAACTTCAGATTCTATATAGATTTTGCTGTTTGGGGCGACAAAATTACCTTTTGAAAGTGCTTTTAGGGCTTTTGGTAGGATATTTTGATGAAAGGGCGGGTCTAGAAAGATAAAATCGAAGGTTTGGTCACTTTTTTGGTCTAAAAATTTCAACGCATCTTGGTTGAAAAGGTGAATTTTGTCTGATTTTAATAATTTCCGATTTTTTTCCAGACTTTGAAAAGCTTTTAAATCTTTTTCAACGCTAACGACTTGTTTAGCGCCACGAGATAGAGCCTCAAAACTGAGTGCACCACTGCCAGAAAATAAATCCAGATAAGTTTTGTTGTGGGTTTCGAATTGAATCCAGTTGAATAAGGTCTCTCTGACTTTTCCCGGTGTGGGTCTTAAGCCTTGGGCATCGGGGAAGCTAAATTTTCTGCCCCGGTGTTCCCCTGCTATGATTTGAAAAGTGTTGGTGTTGCTCAAATCCTATTTTTTATAGGCATCAAACGATTCTTGCAATTCTTTCTTGGCTTCTTCAGCATCTCCCCAGCCATCGATTTCAACCCATTTACCTTCATCAAGATCTTTTGTAGTAGGTAAGAAATGTCGATCTGATTCTTGAGGTGTAAGGGCGCACAATCATCAATGCATTTATGTCATGGATAAGATTGGCACAGATTTATCGGTGGTACGGGCTAAGAATTTTTGGAATCCTTGCCTGCTGGCTTCGTCCCGGCATGC
>GG730031.1 GCA_000205985.2 uncultured Candidatus Thioglobus sp.
ACCTAATGATAAGCTTATGCCACTTAGATATTCAAGACATTATTATGATTTGGCTATCATGGCAAAGTCAGAGGTTGTTGATTCGGCATTAGGCGATATTGAGCTATTAGCTAAAGTAGTTGAATTTAAAAATAAATTTTATCCTAGCTCGTGGGCAAATTTTGATACAGCAAAACCCGGTTCAATAAAACTTGCTCCAAATCAGTCAAGAATAGGGGAGTTGGAGAAGGATTATAAAGCAATGGAAAATATGATTTTTGATAAGAAATTATCTTTTGAAGAAATTGTAAATATTTTACAAAAACTTGAGGATAAAATTAATCAAATATAATGGTTTTTATTTTTTTAGATTGTAATATTTTTTTAAGTAAAGCTTGTTTATAAATAATAATCAAATTGTCATTTAGTAGAGTCGAAAAAGTGGCAACATAATGACAACATTAACACGACTAAAGCCCTTTTAACCATTTTAAATTTACATAAAAATGCTTTAGTATAGCGGTTTTAGCATTTTTAAAGTGTTTTAAGATAGACTGTTAATCCATTTGTCGGTGGTTCGAGCCCACCTCGAGGAGCCATACATCTAAAGGGTTTGCGTAGCAAGCCCTTTTTTACGCCTATCAAAAAACCTAAAAACAACAACAAAGTCGCAACAATGGTTGCTATTTTGTTGCGACTTTATAAATATATAGAATGTTTTTGATGGTTTAAGACTGTTTTAGGCATGTTGACAAAAGGATTAAAGGCCTTTTGTTTGTTTTATTCAAAACATGTTCACATAAAAGTTAACGTATGTGTTAACATTAGCCCATGAAAGAAATCTTATTTTATCGGCTGCCTGCTGGCAGATCTCCAGTTGAGGAATATTTAGATGAATTATCAGCTAAAGAGATTAAGAAGATAGTTTGGGTTTTACAGTTGGTTGAAGAATTAGATAGAATACCTATTAATTATTACAAGCCATTAAAAAACTGTAATGGCATTGTGGAAGTAAGAGTAAGTGTCAATAAGAATAATTTTAGATTTTTAGGGTTTGAGCATCAAGATCGTTTTGTTGTACTTACTAATGGCTTTAAAAAGAAAGATCAGAAAACGCCAAAAACTGAAATTGATTTAGCATTAAAAAGAAGAAAAGATTACCTATCAAAATAAGGAGTAAAAACATGAGTGATTTAAAAAAATATATAAAAACAAGAAAGCAAAAAGACAGTGAATTTGCTAAAGATTTTGAGCAAGGTTATGATGAGTTCAAAATTGGTGTTTTGTTAAAACAAGCAAGAATAGATGCTGGATTTACACAAGAAGATGTGGCAGCTAAACTCAATACCAAAAAGTCAGCGATTTCAAGAATTGAAAATCATGCTAGCGATATTAAACTTTCTACTTTAGAGAATTTTACTAAGAGCATTGGTAAAGAATTAAGAGTGTCTATTTCATAGAATAGCGATACTTTAAACCAATAGATTTAAGTTAAAAAAAGTCGCAACATAATTGCAACAAAGAACTGCTTAAAGTATCCTATATCGTTTTAAAGTGAAATAAAAATACTTTAGTAGAACGATATAGGGCGTTTTTAGCTGTTTTAGCTGAGACTGTTAATCCATTTGTCGGTGGTTCGAGCCCACCTCGAGGAGCCATACATTTAAAGGCCTACATTGATTGTAGGTCTTTTTTATGTGTAATTTTTAAAAAATACACATAAAAATGCATTATAAAAGTAAACATTGAAAAAAATAGTTGCCTTTTCTTAGTTATTCAGTTTGATTAGTAGTACAATATATACACTTGATTTTTTATAGCAGTATAAGGCATTAAGTATAATTTAAATAATAAAGGGGAGAATAGAATGAATAAATCAGAATTAATTGATGCAATCGCATCAGCAGCAAACTTATCAAAAGCAGACGCAGGTCGTGCATTAAATGCAACTACAGGTGCAATCACTTCAGCATTGTCTGGTGGTGATGGCGTGCAAATTACAGGTTTTGGTAGTTTTGTGGTCAGAGCTCGTGCAGCGCGCACAGGTCGTAACCCTCAAACGGGCGCAACGATTCAAATTAAAGCATCTAAAAATGCGGCATTTAAAGCCGGTAAAGCTTTAAAAGAAGCAGTTAACTAATTGCCACTCTCCTAAAAATCCCACTGATTAAGTGGGATTTTTTATGTAAGCACTGTAAAAAAACTTGAGGATTTTTTATGTTTGGCTTCAATCTGTTCAAAGCACCACGTCTTTCCATCGATCTTGGTACGGTCAATACACTTATTTATCTAGACAATGAGTTGGTTTTAGATGAGCCCTCCGTAGTAGCCATTCGTGATGATAGGGGAACATTGGAAAGAACCGTTATTGCTGTAGGTAAAGAGGCTAAAAATATGTTGGGTAGAACGCCCGGCTCTATCGAAGCCATCCGACCGATGAAAGACGGTGTGATTGCTGATTTCTCTATTACTAAAAAGATGTTGCAACACTTTATTCGCCAAGTGTTGAATCCTGGATTTTTCTCGCCAAGTCCTTGTGTGTTGGTTTGTGTGCCTTGCGGTGCTACTCAAGTTGAGAGCAGAGCAATTAAAGAAAGTGCCATTGAAGCAGGGGCAAAAGATGTGTTTTTAATTGATGAGCCTGTAGCGGCTGCATTGGGCGCTGGAATGAATATTGGCCAATCTTCTGGACACATGGTGATTGATATTGGTGGCGGCACCACCGAGGTTGCGATATTATCTTTGAATGGTGTTGTTTATTCAGATTCTTTGCGTGTTGGCGGCGATGCTTTTAATGAGGCAATTACTAGATACGTGCGTCGAGTGCATAATGTTCTTATTGGTGAATCTACCTCAGAAAGGATTAAAGAAGAGGTTGGTTCGGCTTTTGAATCTACTTCTGTTAAAGAAAATACTTACACGGGTCGTGACGTGACTTCAGGCTTGCCTTCTAAATTTAAAATGGGCAATGCTCAAGTTTTAGAAGCGTTAAAAGATCCTTTGTCGTTAATTATTAGCTCTATTAAAGCTGCATTAGAACAGACTCCACCAGAATTGTCTTCTGATATTGCAGAGAATGGAGTGATGCTCACTGGTGGTGGTGCTCTTTTAGAGGGGCTAAACAAACTGATTAATCAGAAAACCAACCTTGATGTGCACATTGCTGAAGACCCACTTACTTGTGTGGTTCGAGGCGGTTCTGTTGCACTGGATTTGATCGATAAGCATAACATGAGCTTCCTATCATCATCTGACTAGGACTGTAGAGTAAGGCAATGAGTTTAAAGCAGTTATCAATGCTTGCTTTTCTAACTTTTGTAGCAATATCGAGTGTACAAGCGGGTGAGCATAGTCATGGTAAAAATCTAAACATTGAGCATCTGGAAACTTTAGCTGAACAAGGCGATGTTTCTGCTCAGTACGAATTGGGTGTTATGTATGTGGATGGAAGCGGTGCTGATAAAGACATGTCAAAAGCCAAATACTACTTGGATAAGGCCATTAAAATAGCAACAAAAATGATTTAGCTTTTGCTGACGTGGCTAAAATTTACTGGGAAATGTTCGAACTTTGGGAAATACTAAGCTTGAGTTAAGTCGTTCGGCGTATGTATTACACCAGAATTAGTCTGACCTATCAATTTCTTTTTAATGCTTCTCGGTTTTTTGAATATAAACTAAAAACGAAACAGTTAACAAAAAAACCAAAAGTATTACTACCTCGTGTCCTGTCATTTTTTCCTCCCACTTTTCTAACTAACCTTGCATCCAAATAAGTAAGGGTGATAGACCTTAATACTAGGGATTCAACGTTTACGGTTCTTAATGTACTCCTTGATAAAGGAGTTGTCAAGGGGAGGGTTATTTTGAACTGTGAGGTGCTATGTCCGTTTCTGTTAATTCAGTTTTTACTGGCTCATTAAAGCAAGCGGTTAAAAATAGAACGGAAATGGAGACCAATGTTAATTTGATTATTTTTTTCATGATTGTGATTGAGTAGGGTTAATTAGGAAATAAGGCTTACTAGAAATAAGGCTTACTAGATTTAGTGTGGACCGTTGATTTAATCAAAGGTTAGCGTAAACAACGGGAGCAACAAAAGCCGACAAGAAAATGGAGCACCAAAAACACCGGTGCGATATTTTTTGACGCGAGTTAAAGAATGACTTTCTTTGGTAGTAGCTTTCTACCATGTTCATTAGAATAAATGATGCCAGTAAACTTAACGTAAACCATAATAAATACAGTGCCACAACCTCTCCCCAAGTGCTCTAACTAATTTCTAAAACCCGATATTACTTGTTTTTATCGGTAATGTCAACAACTTATACGATATATTTGCATTATTTGTCTATTTTGTCTAATTTTTAGCGAAATGACTAAGGTTTTATCGTTATTTATTTTGTTTTCTAAAGGTGTTGTTATTGGGCTAAAAACTCTTTATAATGGCAATCACTCAGCGCTGAGGGGGGAGAGCGAAAAAGCGCCTTGTGTTTTAAGGAACAACTTAGTGTTGAGACTATCTTTTATGATTACTTGTTAAAGATTGCTGAGTTTTTCGACGGCTAACTTAATGTTGTCCATGCTGGTGGCAAACGAAAAGCGAACGTAACCCGACGCACCAAATGCAGATCCTGGCACGAGAGCGATGTTTAGCTCTTCTAAGCAATAAGTAGACAACTCCACGTCATCTTTTAACCCTAAGCGTTTTATTAGGCCTTCAACTCTTGGAAAAGAATAAAAAGCACCTTGGGATTTAGGGCACTCAACGCCATCAATAGCATTGAGAGCGTTAACGATAAATTCATGACGATCTTCGAATGCAGTAACCATTGTTGTAATAATGCTTTGATCGCCATTTAAGGCCTCAAGTGCGGCTGCCTGAGCAATCGAACACGGATTGGATGTTGACTGACCTTGAATTTTTTTCATGGCTTTAATAATGATCTCGGGGCCTGCACCGTAACCAATGCGCCAACCGGTCATGGCGTAGCCTTTAGAAACACCATTAAGAATGATGGTGCGTTCTTTAAGTGAAGTGTCTGCCATTACTATATTAATAAAGTCATTTTCTCCCCAACGGATGTGTTCGTAAATATCGTCGGTAATGATAAAGACTTGTGGATAATTTTTTAGCACATTGGCCAAGGCTTGTAATTCGGCCTGGGAATAAACAGCACCAGTTGGGTTGGAAGGGCTGTTAATCACAAAAAGTTTGGTATTTTTGGTGATGCTGGCTTCGAGTTGTTCTGGCGTGATTTTGAAATCTTGTTCTAAACCGGTTTCTACGATAACCGGTGTGGCATCTGCCAAAATAACCATATCCGGATAAGATACCCAATACGGCGATGGAATGATGACTTCGTCGCCTTTATTGAGCAGTGCTTGGCAAAGGTTGTAAAAGACTTGCTTGCCGCCTGAAGAAACCATTACTTCAGTTGCAGAGTACTTTAGATTATTTTCGCGCTTAAATTTGTCGATAATGGCTTGTTTTAGCTCTGGAGTGCCATCAACGGCGGTATAGCGAGTTTGACCATTATGAATGGCTTCTACCGCTGCTTGTTGAACGTTTTTAGGTGTATCAAAGTCTGGCTCTCCCGAGCCCATGGATACAATTTGAATGCCTTTTGCTTTTAGTTCGTTAGCTTTTGCAGTGATTGCAAGGGTGGCTGAAGGTTTAACTTTTCCTACTCGATCTGAAAGAATTGTCATTGGCTTTTAAATTGTTTTAAAATTCAATGTTTATGTTAATGAAAAATTACGTTCGTGGATAGAAAATTTCAACTTGAGTCACAGTTTTCTCCAACTGGAGATCAGCCACAGGCCATTAAGGCTTTAGTGGATGGTGTGAATGCTGGCGAAAAGTTCCAAACACTGCTTGGTGTAACGGGTTCGGGTAAGACGTTTACCTTGGCCAATGTAATTAAACAGACCAAACGTGCTAGCTTAATTATGGCACCGAATAAGACATTGGCAGCACAGCTGTACAGCGAGATGAAAGAATTCTTCCCACACAATGCGGTGGAATATTTTGTGTCTTATTATGATTATTACCAGCCTGAAGCTTATGTGCCGGCAAGCGATACTTACATTGAAAAAGACTCTTCTATTAACGAGCAAATTGAACAAATGCGCCTGTCTGCCACCAAATCTTTGCTTGAGCGCGACGACGTTATTATCATTGCTAGTGTATCGGCTATTTACGGTTTGGGCGATCCTGATAGTTACATGCAAATGCTGTTGCACCTTAGTGTGGGTGAGGTTACCAATCAACGAGAAATTTTGTCTCGGTTATCACAAATGCAGTACACCCGTAATGACGTGACTTTAATGCGTGGACACTTTAGAGTTAAAGGCGAAGTGATTGATATTTTCCCGGCTGATTCTGAAGAGCAGGCCATTCGCATTGAGATGTTTGATGACGAAATTGAGGCGATTTATTGGTTTGATCCGTTAACGGGTGAAAAGCTTAAATCTTTGCAACGGATTACCATTTACCCACAAACGCATTACGTTACCCCTAAGTCTAAAATTCTTAATACTTTGGATGATATCAAAGCTGAGCTTAAGGTGCGACGTAAAGAATTGTTGTCACTTAATAAATTAGTGGAAGAGCAGCGTTTAACCCAGCGTGTGAAAATGGACATTGAGATGATGCGTGAGTTAGGTTATTGCAATGGTATTGAAAATTATTCGCGTTATCTTTCTGGCAGAAAATCGGGTGAAGCACCACCGACATTGATGGATTATTTGCCTGATAATGCATTGGTGATTTTGGATGAGTCCCATGTAACCGTGAGCCAGATTGGCGGTATGTACAAAGGCGATAGGGCGCGTAAAACCACGTTGGTTGAATACGGTTTTCGCCTGCCCAGTGCATTGGATAATCGCCCGTTAAAATTTAATGAATTTGAAGATCGAGCGCACCAGTGTATTTTGGTATCAGCCACACCTGCGGCTTATGAACTGGAAGTGTCCAATGTAATTGCTGAGCAAGTAGTAAGACCAACAGGGTTGCTCGATCCTGAAATCGATATACGCCCAGTGGATACTCAGGTTGATGATCTGCTTAGTGAGATACACAAATGTGTGAAAGTCGGTGAACGTGTGTTAGTCACTACACTGACTAAGCGAATGTCTGAGCAGCTGAGTGATTATCTTAATGATCATGGTGTTAAAGTGCGTTATCTTCATTCTGATATCGATACCGTAGAGCGGGTGGAAATTATTCGTGATTTGCGTTTGGGTGTGTTTGATGTGTTGGTAGGTATTAACCTTTTGCGTGAAGGTTTGGATATTCCTGAAGTGTCTTTGGTGGCAATTTTAGACGCTGATAAAGAAGGGTTTTTACGTTCTGAACGATCACTGATTCAAACCATGGGTCGAGCGGCGCGTAACGTTAACGGTAGGGCGATTTTGTATGCGGATCGAATTACCGGATCGATGCAACGTGCTATGGATGAAACCAGCAGACGTCGTAAAAAACAAGAGGCTTATAATAAAAAACACAACATCACACCTAGAGGTGTTGTGAAGCCAATTATTAATATCCTAGATACTGATATCACCAGTCAAGAAGATGACGATAATATGGTGAATGAGAACATTCAAAGGCAACTTTCTCCAGTGCAATTAGTCAAAGAGATCAAAGCCTTAGAGAAGCAGATGTATACTTTTGCAGGGGAATTGAAGTTCGAGAAGGCAGCCGATGTGCGTAATCAAATCAAACTTTTGAAAGATGGTCAATTTAAACATTAACGAAATATTTTATTCTCTGCAAGGTGAGGCTCGTGAAGTGGGCCTGCCAACGGTATTCGTGCGTTTAACCGGTTGCCCCCTACGCTGTACGTATTGCGATACTGAATACGCTTTTAAAGGCAACAATACGTTGAGTATTAGCAAGATACTCACTGAGGTTAAAAAATACAAGACACAGTATGTGTGTATCACCGGTGGTGAACCACTTGCACAAATCAATTGCCATGTTTTGCTAGATGCATTGGTTAAGGAGGGTTATCAAGTGTCGTTAGAAACCAGCGGTAGTATTGATGTGAGCGCTGTGAACTCAGGAGTGTCGATTGTGATGGATGTAAAGACGCCTTCGTCAAATGAATCTAAGCATAATAAATACGACAATATTGATAAGCTCAAGGTCAAGGATCAATTGAAGTTTGTGATTGGTTCGAAAGAGGATTTTGACTGGAGTGTTGATGTTTTAGGTCGATACCCAACGATGGCTCAAGTATTATTCTCGCCGGTGTTTGAAGCGATTAAACCAGCGCAATTAGCCGATTGGATTTTAGAAAAACAACTAAATGTACGAATGCAAGTGCAATTGCATAAATTACTTTGGGGTGACACCAAAGGGAAATAATCTATATTATAGGCAAGGCCTATAATATTAAAGCTGATGAAAATATCAATATAGACTTAGAGCGGTCTTTAAATTTATTGTATTTGTATTTTTTGGATTCGTGGTTTTGGCTTGCTAAGTTTTGGAATGCTAACCGTTAAGACGTTATCTTGAAAAGTGGCATTGATATTG
>GG730030.1 GCA_000205985.2 uncultured Candidatus Thioglobus sp.
GATTAAATCGGACCCGGGGGGGATCCACTTAAAGCAACTGGAAGGTGTAGACCTTGCTCTAATCTGGCAGAGGGGGATCTTACCGCATCAATCCTATCTTGTATGTTGAGTAAAATGGCTTTTTGATTCTCGTGCATTAGATGATTATCACACACAGGATAATTATTATATTTGTCTAACAACTCCTTTGCATCTTCGGCAAAATTTACAGGTGTCCTTTTAGGCTTTGAAGGAATAGCCATAGCGGCAATAACACCAGCAATAGTAGCATGAACACCCGATTCAAACATATAGAACCACATAAACAAACCGACAATAAAATAAGGCAGTATCATGTGAATGCCAAAACGATTAAAGACAACCATTAGTAAAAATGCGCCACCCGATAAAGCTAGTGGTAATAAATGAATTTGATCGGTGTAAAAAATAGCAATGACCAATACTGCGCCAAGATCATCAACAATGGCAAGAGCCACTAAAAAAGTAATTAGCGCGGTTGGTATTCTTTTGCCTAAAAGCACCAAAGCACTAATTGCAAATGCAATGTCAGTCGCCATAGGAATGCCCCATCCGTTCGCACCTATGCCATCAGAATTTATACTAAAATAAATCAAAGCAGGGATAATCATACCGCCAATAGCGGCCAAAATAGGCAATATAGCGACTTTTATATTTGAAAGCTCTCCAACCAAAACTTCTCTTTTTATTTCCAATCCGATCAAAAAGAAGAATATCGTCATCAAACCATCATTAACCCAATGATGGATAGTGTTTGACAGTTGCCACGAGCCGACGGTTAAATTTACCCTTGTGTGAAAGAAGTCCATGTAGCCCTCTACCAATGTCGTATTAGCAAGTAACAACGCAACCACTGTCATTAACATTAGAATCATGCCAGTGGTGGTTTGCGCATGAATAAAATGCTCAAACGGTGTTGCGATTCTATTAAAGGCTTTTTCCCACGGGGCGCACAACTTCACAAACTACTCCTTGTCTTAAATTGTTAATTTAAGAGTAAGTATAGCGAATATTAAATCGGTGTAAAGACCATTTGCCGGTCATCAAGACTGACTGAGGCAACCTGAATTTTAATCGTGTCACCCAACTGGTAAACTTTTCCTGTCCGTTCGCCTTTCAACTGATGATGAATATCATCAAAAATGTAGTAATCGTCTTTCATGTCACGCATAGCGATCATGCCTTCAACAAACACATCGGTCAATTCGATAAAAATACCAAAGCCAGCAACACCTGAAATAATGCCGTTAAAAGTATCACCTACTTTATCACGCATGTACTCACACTTAAGCCACTGCTCAACATCACGAGAAGCGTCATCTGCTCTGCGCTCTGTTACTGACAAATGCACACCGGTTTCAATCATCTTTTTAGAAGGTTTTCTTTTATTTTTATTAAGTACGCGCTTAATTGCTCGATGCACTAATAGATCAGGGTATCTTCTGATTGGCGAGGTAAAATGCGTGTAATCTTCAAACGCTAAACCAAAATGTCCTTCGTTTGCAGGTGTGTACACGGCTTGTTTCATGGTGCGTAACACTACGGTTTTAATAATATTTTCATCATCACGACCTTTAGCGTCTTCCAGCACTTTGGCAAAGTGTTTCGATTCTGGCTGCACACCGCCTTCAAGTGTTAAACCCACTGCGGTTAAAAACTGGCGTGTTACTTCAACTTTTTCTGCTGTGGGCTTAGGGTGGATTCGGTAAAGGAAGTCTTCATCATTGTGCGCCAAGAACTTTGCTGTGGCTTGATTAGCTATAAGCATGCATTCTTCAATTAATTTGTGAGCATCATTACGAGAACGAGCAACGATGTTGTCAATCTTGCCGTTATCATTAAACAATATTTGTGATTCAATGCGATCAAAATCCATCACCCCGCGTTTCGTGCGCGCAGCTTTCAGGGCTTTGTATAAATCGTACAAGGTGTTTAAGTTGTCTAACACCGATGCGTATTCGCTGGTTAATGCTTGATCATGATGCTCTAAGATTTGACTAACCTTGGTGTAAGTTAGGCGCGCATGTGAAAACATTGTGGCTGGATAAAACTTATAATTAAGCAAATTACCTTCTGAATCGATGTTCATTTCACAGGTCACACACAAACGCTCAACATCAGGATTAATTGAGCATAAGCCATTTGACAAGGCTTCAGGCAACATAGGCACTACACGACGTGGAAAATACACTGAATTACCACGATCAATGGCGTCGTTGTCTAAATCCGAGCCTTCTTTTACATAATGCGACACATCAGCAATGGCAACCACTAATTTCCAACCATTCTTGGTTGGCTCAGCGTACACAGCGTCATCAAAATCACGTGAATCTTCGCCATCAATGGTAACGAGCTTCATATCAGTAATATCAACACGGCCTTTTTTATCAGCCTTAGTCACGGTTGTTGGTAACTTATTAGTTTGCACTAACGCCTCTTTTGAAAAATCAACCGGGATGTTGTTGCGATAAAGCGCAGAATCGGTTTCTACACCTTCATCCATGTAGCTGCCTAAAATTTGGATAATATTACCCACTGCTAAGCTTTCTAGAGTTGGAGATTTTGTAATCTCAACAATGACAATTTGTTCATCGGTATTGTCTTTGGTTGTTTTAGGAATACTGATGTTATGACGAATGCGCTTGTCATCTACTACGACATAAGCACCATCTTGATCGAGATGCAAACGACCAACCACGGTTTTAATGCTTTCAATAACCTTGACAATTTCAGCATCGCCTCGTTGATTTAATAATCGAGCCTTAACCTTGTCGCCATGAAAAACCAGTTGCATTTGTTTAGCGGAAAGACGTAAATCTTTACCGCCTTTGTCTAACGCAATAAAGCCAAAACCTTTAGGATTGGCAATAATAGTGCCTGTCATTGTACCGCCTTTACCACTGTATAGGCGGTACACGCCATCGCGATTACAGCTTAGCTGTTGATCACGAACCATGGCTCTTAGTCGATGGGTTAAGGGTTTTTTTTGATGGTTATCGACTTTAAGTAAATCGTACAACTCGTGTTTGGTTACGGGTTTTTTCTTAACAAAGCTAAGAATATACTCTCTCGATGGAATTGGATTATCGTATTTTTCCAACTCTCTTTTATGGTGGGGATCAGACATTAATTACTCGTCAAATGGATGGTTAAGGATTAAGGTTTCGTCACGATCTGGGCCAGTAGATAAGATATCAACTGGTAAGCTAGAAAGCTCTTCAATCTTGCGAATGTAGTTTTGCGCTTCAATTGGCAACGAATCGAATGAAGAAGTACCAATGGTTGAAGTCTTCCAACCCGGCATTTCAATATAAACCGGTTGAGCGTCGGCATAGCCTTGTGCATCATACGGTGGTGTTGTAATTTGCGTGCCATTTAAATCATAAGCGATACAAATTTTGATACTGTCTAAGCTATCCAATACATCAAGTTTAGTTAGGCAAATACCTGTAACCGCATTAAGTTTGAATGAACGATTAAGCGTAACCATATCTAACCAGCCACAACGGCGCTGACGACCTGTTGTTGCGCCAAACTCATGACCAATGGTACCTAATAATTTACCAATCTCATCGCCTTCATCAGTCGATACATCGTAAATTAGTTCTGTTGGGAATGGGCCGCCACCAACACGCGTGGTATAGGCTTTTACAATACCAACCACGTAGTCAATATCGGTTACACCTACGCCTGAGCCTGTTACTGCACCGCCTGAAGTAGTGTTAGACGATGTAACAAATGGATAAGTGCCTTGATCAATGTCCAATAATGCACCTTGTGCGCCTTCAAATAAAATACTTTCGTTGTTGGCAATGTGCTGATGAATTTTTTCAGTCACATCGGTAATCATTGGCACAACCGTTTTAGCTTGTTCCAGCACTTCGGCCAAAGTTGCATCAAAATCCACCGCATCAACGCCGTAATAATTGGTGAGTGCAAAGTTGTGATACTCCATCACGTCTTTTAATTTAACTGCAAAAGATTTTTCATCAAGTAAATCACCCGCACGTAATCCGCGACGCGCCACCTTGTCTTCATAAGCTGGGCCAATACCGTTGCCAGTTGTACCAATCGCAGCCTTGCCGCGTTTGACTTCACGTGCACCATCAAGGGCAATGTGGTAAGGCAAAATTAGTGGGCATCCGGGGGATATTTTCAAACGCGACTCGGCATCAACACCAGATTCCTTAAGTTCGCCCAATTCCTTAATAAGTGCCGACATAGACAACACCACACCATGACCAATTAAACATTCAACGCTCTCACGCAAAATTCCCGATGGAATAAGGTGTAGCACTGTTTTTTTGCCGTCGATTACCAAAGTGTGTCCAGCATTATGTCCGCCTTGAAAACGAACCACGCTTGATACTTTGTCCGTGATTAAATCTACTACTTTGCCTTTTCCTTCATCGCCCCACTGGGTGCCAATGATTACTACATTTTTTGACATACTTATTCCTAAAAAAAAATTATTATTATTTAGTTTGAGATAAAAATTTCAAATCAAACGAAAAGCCAGTTGCTGCTCTGGTTTTTGATTCACCAAAAGATGCGCCTAAACCATTGTAACGTCCGCCTTGTGCGAGTGCTTTTGAGTATTTTTCGCTATAAGCAGAAAACACGACACCTGTGTGATATTCGTAAGCTTTAATTTCTGCAAGATCAACAATCACACTAACACCACTTGTGTTTAATTGCTCATTAATTCTAATCAAATCTTCAATGGCTGTTTTTGCCTCAGGCAAATCATTAAAAACAGTTAATGCCTCACCTAAAATGCTCGTATTACCCTCTAGTTTCATTAATTGAGAAAATTTATCAGCATTAGCCAGTGTATTGTTGCTTAAAAATACATTTAAATCTGGTGCAGAACGCCTGACAAAAATCTGTCTTAACTGTAACACCTGCTCAACTGATAATGACTCCAATGCAATCATTGCATTAAAAATAGCCACATTACCCAAACTAAGTACAACTGAATCAATTGATAGTAATTTTAAACTCTCGAGCATTAATTCAATAACTTCAACATCTGCAGAAACATCATCAGAACCATAAAGCTCAGCGCCAGCTTGAATCGGTGAACGAGAAGCGTAAAAATCATCTGCTTTGGTTTGTAAAATAGCATTAATGTAGCAATATTTTGCAATGTTTTCACTGCCACTTTTTGCATCAATACGAGCAATTTGCGGGGTAATATCGGCATGTACCCCTAGCATTTTTCCACTGGCAGAATCTAAAAATTTAAAGGTTTTTTCATCAACCGAATCAGACGTTAATAGTAAAGACTTTACGTACTCAACCATCGGTGGAATCACTAAGCCGAAACCTTTATCAGCATACAGATCCAGAAGTTGACGACGAACGAATTCGAACGCTAATGCCTCAGCGCCAGTGAGCTCGTCAATGCCTTCAGGCAATTGCCAGGCGCTCATTGATACTACTCAACTTCTGGATTAAAGTGGCGGAAGAACTCAGTATTAGGGTTTAACACTAAAATATCACTTTGACTAGAAAAAGACTTTTTGTAAGATTCTAACGAACGATAAAAAGAATAGAAATCTACGTTTTGATTATAGGCTTCTGCATAGTTACCTGCTGATATTGCATCGCCCTCACCTCGAATCTTTTCTGAATCACGATAAGCGTTGGCCAAGATGATGGTACGCTCTTTATCCGCTGCTGCTCGAATGATTTCAGCTTCTTCAGCACCTTTCGATCTAAACTCTTTAGCAACACGCTGACGCTCTGCCTGCATACGACGGTACACCGAGTTAGACACTTCTTGAGAAAGGTCAATACGCTTAATACGCACATCAATAATCTCGATACCAAATTCAGCAATGTCTTTCTTTGCCAACTTGACAATGTTAGCCATGATTTGACTACGCTCACCAGACACTACATCGGCAATGGTACGTTTTGAAAACTCACTCTTAAGGCCAGTTTTAATAATCTGAGTTAGACGATTATTGGTTCTGGCTATGTTGCCACCCGTTGATTTGTAAAACTGCTCAGCATCGAGAATACGCCATTTAACGTATGAATCCACAATTACATTTTTCTTCTCACCCGTCAAGAAACGTTCGGCTGGTGCATCAAGAGTTTGAATACGATTGTCAAATTTTACGACATTATTAACAAACGGCATTTTAAATTTAAGACCGGCTACAGTTTCAACGGAAACAATTTCACCTAAACGTAATTTAATGGCTGTTTGAGTTTCTTTAACCGTATACAGTGCTGAGCTTACAAGCAAGAACAAAGCTGCACCTATTATTAAAAGTATTTTTTGCATTATCTAACCTCCCTACTACGAAAAACCTTTCTAACGTCACCCTTTTGACCGGATTTCCCTTGCGCTTCTTGGATGATTACCTCGGTACGAGATGGCTGAGCACTAATGAGTTTATCAATTGGTAAATACATCATACTGTTGGCTTTTGAATCTACCACAACCTTGCTAGTATTGGCCAATACAACTTCCATGGTTTCACGATATAAGCGCTCCCTAGTTACTTCTGGGGCTTTTTCATACTCCGTTAAAATCTGTTTAAAACGTGATGACTCACCTTCTGACTTAGAAACAACTTCAGACTTATAAGCTTTTGATTCTTCCAACATACGGGCAGCTTTACCACGAGATTTTGGCAAAATATCGTTAGCGTAAGTTTGCGCTTCGTTGATTAAACGCTGCTTATCCTCACGTGCCTTAACCGCATCAGAAAATGATGCTTGAACTTGCTCTGGTGGCTGTGCATCTTGCATATTAACCGTGGTAATTTGTAAACCAATTTCGTACATGTCTAGCAACTCCTGAGACCTTTGTCTAATGCTATCAGCAATATCCACACGACCTTCGGTTAAGATATAGTCCATGGTATTTTTACCCACCACTTGGCGAATTGCACTTTCGGCCACGTGACGAAGCGTTGTGTCAGGATTAGCCACGTTAAATAAGTAAGCTTGTACGTCGTTAATTTTATATTGAACGGCAAACTTAGCATCAATCATGTTCTCATCTTTGGTCAACATTACGACTCCGATGAAACGTTACCGCCAAAACGCCTAGAGCCACTAACCACATTACGATAGCCAATTTCAGCGGTTCTAATTTGCTCAACGTTGATTCTATTTAGTGTTTCAATCGGAAAAGGTAGGTGCCAATGAGGGCCTTGTGAAGTCTCTTCCTGGAATGCGCCAAAACGCAGTACCACACCCTTTTCAGCCGGATCAATGATATAAATACCGGATAAACCCCATACCAACAAAGCCAATATGAAAATATATTTAAAACCACCTGCTGAAGGAATATTGCCTCCCTCTTTAGAGCCTGAGGATTTCTTGCCTCCAAAAAAATTATCAAATTTATTTTTAAAATCCTTAATAACAGCATCTAACTCTGGTGGTGTTTGACCATTGCCGCCCCAAGGGTTTTGTTTATCGTTGTCGTTCCAAGCCATTGACTTAATCCATGTAGTAAAAACCTGAATCATTTTACCCAAAATACAATCGGCATGGACTTGATTTAAACGCTTAGTCCATAATGTTCTTCCAGTCTACTCACCTACTCAGCATAAGCCGTAATCATGGGTAGAATATGATGTTAAAATAATTTGAATTTAAAAGTGGGAAACTGCTATGAAAAAGCAACTGGTTCTTTCTATCCTTACCTTATTATCCAGTGCAACGAGCGCTGAAGGCGTAATTCTTAATTGCGATCAGAGCGATCTACTTTTCCCAAAACAAACCCTTTCCGATAACACTGAAAGCCTTGATGTAATTGCCGATCGAAGTGAAGTTACCAAAAAAGATTTGTACGAATTAAGCGGAAATGTATCAATTTCCTCTTCTGAATACTACCTTGCTGCCGATGAAATAAACATTAAAAGATCCAGCAAGACTTCCACTGCGATGGGCAACGTTAAATTCCAAGACGATGAAT
>GG730029.1 GCA_000205985.2 uncultured Candidatus Thioglobus sp.
CGGGGGGATCCCACATGTTAATGATGCTTTGGCCAACCATGGCACAACCACCCATGCCTCCAAAAAAACCAGTTACCGTGTTGGCAATGCCTTGCGCCACACTTTCTTTGTTAGGTTTACCCGTGGTTTCGGTTAATTCATCAACCAAGTTAAGAGTGAGTAGGCTTTCAATCAGGCCTATGAGTGCAAGAATTACGCTGTAAGGCAGAATAATGTAAAGTGTTTCCAAGGTGAAAGGTATGTTGGGGATAGCGAAATCTGGCAAACTTCCAGAAATTGATGCCATGTCGCCTACGGTTTTGGTGTCTAAATTAAAAGCAATGGCAATGGCTGAACCGGCAATAATAGCCACTAAAGTAGATGGAATGGCTGTGGTTAGCTTAGGTAAAAAATGAATGATTGACATGGTGAGTGCAATTAGACCGGCCATGATCATTAGTGCATCGTTGTTAATCCAAGTACCTTCAGTAGTTTTAAAGTGCCCCAATTGAGCCAGAAAAATCACCATGGCTAAGCCATTAACAAAACCTAAAAATACCGGGTGAGGCACAAGACGAATAAATTTACCTAGCTTGAACAGGCCAAAAGCTATTTGCAATAAACCCATCAGCACAACGGCAGCGAATAAATAATCCACACCATGCTCCACTACTAGGGCTACCATTACCACGGCCAATGCGCCCGTGGCACCAGAGATCATGCCTGGACGACCACCCAATACAGAGGTGATCATGCCCACCATAAAAGCAGCGTACAATCCTACTAGCGGGTGAACGTGCGCCACTAAAGCAAATGCCACCGCTTCAGGCACTAATGCTAAAGCAACGGTTAGCCCTGATAAAAAATCATTTTTAGCATTTTTAGGAATGTGCTTATTAACGAGTGAAAACATGTATTCCTTCTTGATTATTTAAGCTTGGGCAGGCACAATGGGTGTGGATGATTTAACGCCTGAATTTTGCCCTCGATGGCGCAACACGTGATCCATGATGGTTATGGCTAACATAGCTTCAGCAATTGGCGTTGCACGGATACCCACACACGGATCGTGTCGACCTTTGGTAATGACTTCAATAGGATTACCTTTTTTATCAATACTGTCAATGGGTAAGCGTAGGCTTGAAGTTGGTTTGAGTGCAATGGAAACCAGCACGTCTTGCCCAGAGCTAATACCACCCAACACACCGCCAGCATGGTTAGAAGTAAATCCTTTTGGGGTAATGGCATCACGATGTTCAGTGCCAAGTTGGGTAACGGATTCAAAGCCTGCACCAATTTCAACCCCTTTAACGGCGTTGATGCTCATCATTGCGTGAGCAATGTCTGCATCAAAACGATCAAAGATTGGCTCTCCTAGCCCAACGGGCACATTGCTGGCCACCACATTAATGCGTGCACCGACTGAATCGCCTGACTTTCTAAGTGCATCCATGTAGTCTTCAAGCTCTTTAACTTTACTTGAATCCGGACAAAAAAATGGATTGTTGTATACCTCATTCCAATCAAGAGTTTCGGCTTTAATTGGACCGAGTTGTGCTAAATAGCCATGAATTTCAATGCCTAAATTTTCTTTTAAATATTTTTTAGCGATGCCACCGCAAGCAACTCGCATGGCAGTTTCACGTGCGGAAGATCGTCCACCACCGCGATAATCTCTGAAACCGTATTTTTGATCGTAGGTGTAATCGGCATGGCCAGGGCGGAAGGTGTTGGCAATATTGCCGTAGTCTTTAGAGCGTTGGTCGGTATTTTGAATAATCAAAGAAATTGGAACCCCTGTGGTTTTGCCTTTAAAAGTGCCTGATAAAATTTTAACCAAATCTTCTTCACGGCGTTGCGTGGTGTGACGAGAAGTACCTGGTTTTCTAAGGTCTAAATCACCTTGTAAGTCGGCTTCACTAAGCTCTAGGCCGGGAGGGCAGCCATCGACAATGCCAATGAGTGCTTCGCCATGAGATTCTCCAGCGGTGGTGACTGTAAATAATTTTCCATAAGAGTTGCCAGACATATTTTTTAACCTAGGGTTTAATATGCCATTGATTATACAGAGTCAAATATTTATTTCGATAGTTTGTTGTACAGCCAGGCAATTACAAAGCCACCGATGGCAGCATCAAAGAATGCCCAGATCATACCGATGATAATGCCGAAAAAACTGAGTGAATAACCCAGATACAAAGTTGATAAAAAATCGGACACATTGTGCAGATAGCTTTGGGACATTAACGATACAACTGATACAAACAGTATGCCTAGTGACCAAACAGTACCAAGCGTCAATGCAAGCGCTTTTGGATTGAGTTTTTTGTCCATAATCATCTCCAGATGTAGTAATACCTTCATTATACTACTAAGTTGGGAGTGATGGTAGTTGTGGTGCCCTCGAGAAGATTCGAACCTCTGACCTGCCGCTTAGGAGGCGGCTGCTCTATCCAGCTGAGCTACGAAGGCAAGTTGTGTATTATCGATTGATAGTGAAATAAATTCAAGTAATGATTTGATTGATTATTAATTTTGGTTGATTGTAGTCAATTTTAATGTGCTGAATGCTGTTGTTTTTTCTGAGCACAAGTGAAGGAAATCCATTAATAGACAAGGATTTTGCGAGTGTCGTATCGTCTAATAATTTTTGTTGGGTTACTTTAGTATTTAAATCACGTGTAAATTGTTCGATGTTTAAATTAAGAGTGCTTGCCAGTTCGATTAGTGTTGAATCCTTTGATGGATTTCTTGCTTCTAAATAATAGGCTTGTTGTATCAAATCAATCATTTTAATTTCTAATTCTGGATTTTGATTTTTGCATGCAATCACAGCACGACAGGCAGGGTAGGTGGCTCGTATTGGGGTGCATTCTTTCCAAAAATCGTAATTGAATTCAGTATTGGGTATTTTTTCTTGAATTTTTTTCCAGTTTGCTTGGACGTATTCTCGCATTTCATTAGGCATTACTTCGCTACTGTCAGGTGCTAAGCCACCTAAGACGTAATAAACATTGATGGAATTTGGCAATAATTTTTGAACTTTTTTCCAAGTTTTATTAAAACCCCAACACCAAGAGCACATTGGATCGTGGATGTAATAAAGTGTATTTTTTGGCGAAATCATAGAACTATTATGGATATGAGCGTAGAATATATATTACATTAATTGATTAAAAATGGAGCAGTAAGATGAAAAAACAAAACTTATTTTTTTTACCATTATTATTAGCAACTCAGTTGTCATTTGCGGGTAGTTTTTCTGACGAGGCACGAGTTGTTTCTGCTGATCCCGTGTATAGCAATCATATCATTCGTGAGCCTTATCAAGACTGTTACGTTAAAGAAGTTTATGAAAGCAAGGGTGATGGCTCTGCAACCAATGAAATAATTGGCGGTATTTTCGGTGGCTTAATTGGTAATCAATTTGGTAAAGGAGGGGGCAAGGACGCTGCTACCGTAGCAGGAACCTTGTTAGGCGCTTCATTGGCGCATGATGATGAGCTGGCTAATTCTAGAAATGGCCGTGTGGTTAGGAAAGAGATTTGCGAAACAAAATATCGCAATGAATCTGAGCGTCGTTTAGACCATTATCGTGTTGAATATCGTTATGATGGGCGTACGTTTACCTATACTACTCAGAACAGACCTGATTCCGATACTATCAAAGTTAGAGTGAGAGTTTCGCCTGAATAATTTTTCTTTGTGAAAGAGCCCTCTAGTCCTCAAAAGGTTGTTAATCTTGCCAATCAAGGCAATGCAAAAGCTCAGTATGAATTGGGTTTGATGCATGAGTTAGGTTTGGGTATTGAAAAAAATCTGAATCAAGCGTTTGTTTGGTATCAAAAATCTGCCGATCAAAATTATGCAAAAGCACAGTATAATTTGGGCATTTTTTATGCATTGGCCAAGTCAGTGGATAAAGACATTGAACAATCAAAACACTGGATTAGGAAAGCGAATGAAAACGGCTATTCTGGTGGCAGTGTGTTTTAATAAAGGACAACAATGAAAGACATTAAACTTGAAGATAGGCTGATTTTTGCACTCGATGTTCCTGAAGTTGATCAAGCTAAAACATTGGTTGAGCAGTTAGATGATAGTGTTACGTTTTATAAAATTGGCATGGAATTATTAATGACAGGTCAGTACTTTCAATTAATGGATTGGTTGATTGCTAAAGATAAAAAAGTATTTGTTGATCTTAAGTTTTTTGATGTGCCAGAAACAGTCGGTAGAACCATCAAGCGTTTGAGCCAAACCGGTGCAACCTTTGCCACCATTCATGGTAATCAAGGTTTAATGGAAAAAGCCGCTGAAAATAAAGGCGATCTTAAAATCCTAGCAGTAACCGCATTGACCAGTTTGGATCGTGGTGATCTTGATGATTTAGGTTTTGATTGCGACGTGCAAGATTTAGTAATTTCCCGTGCCAAGCGTGCTTTTGAGGCCGGTTGCGATGGTGTGGTGTCTTCAGGACTTGAAGTTCCATTTTTAAGAGAATACGTTGATAACAAGCTGATTGCAGTAACACCAGGCATTCGCCCCGTAGCGAATGACGACGATCAAAAGCGCGTGGTCGATGTCGCTACGGCGTTTAAGAGTGGTTCAGATTATATTGTGGTGGGTCGTCCGATTAAAGATTCGGATGACCCTTATCAAGCCGCAAGTGACATTCAAAAAATTATTCGCGGTTGTTTCTAAAGTTGTTCTCATCGAGTATAATTTCGTCGTTGTCAATTTTCAATTCAACAGTCGCGTAACTCAGTTGGTTAGAGTGCCAGCATGACATGCTGGAAGTCGTCAGTTCAAATCTGACCGTGACTACCAAAACTTTAAATCACTTCTTGTTCTCGTATACAATCTCATTCATGAAGTTTTTATCTTTATTTTTGTTGTTTTTCACCTCTTCAGTGATTGCTGGCAGTAGTCTGTATGAAAGAGGAAAGGTTTATTATTATGGCAGTGATAAAGCTAGTGTGGATCATAAGAAAGCTTTTAATATTTTTGGGCATGCCTCTAAGATAGGGGATTTGGATGCACAAACTGCTCTAGGTATTATGCACATTGAGGGTAAAGGCACTGCTCAGAATGATCAAAAAGGCATTTCACTGTTAGAAAAATCAGCCGATAAAGGGCATGCAAAGGCTCAATATTATTTAGGTGCCATGTATTACTTAGGGATTGGCGTTGAACAGGATTTTAAAAAAGCCCATCAGTGGATAAAAAAAGCGGCATTGCAATCTCATGCAGATGCTCAAAATAACTTGGCCCAAATGTATGAAGTGGGTAAAGGCACAATAAAGGATTTAGCGTTGGCTAATAAGTGGTACGCTAAATCTGCTAAATTTGGCAACAAAGACAGCCAGTATTATTTGGCAAAAATGCATGATAAAAATAAAGACTACAAAAATGCACACACTTGGTATGAAAAAGCTGCAAGACGGGGTCATGCCGATGCTCAATATCGTTTGGGTGAACTTTATAAAAAAGGCAATGGCGTTGTGCAAAATCATAAAGAAGCACTTTTTTGGTATGAAAAAGCCTCGCAGAGTAATCATGTCGAGGTGCTGGGTGCGCTTGGCTTAATTTACAACATCGGCGGCCTTGGCGTGGAAAAGGATCATGAAAAAGCGCAAGCTTATTATCAAAGATTTAGAGACGCTAAAAACTTGCCATCACAGGAAGTTATCAACAAGGAAGATTACAAAGTTCACATTGAAAAAGCAAGAAATGGGGATAAAACATCACAGTTTAAAATAGCGGTGATGTATAAAAACGGCATTGGCACTGAACGATCAATTGAAAAAGCAAAATATTGGCTGAAAAAATTAGTTAAATCTGGCGATAAAAAAGCTAAGATTGAATTAAATAAATTAAAAGAATAGTACTCTTTTTACTACTTTTTAAATAGTAAGAGACCTTTGTCAATCATCCTTATTTATTTAAAGGTTTCGGTAAAAATCTCCCTGTATTTTTTTTATAGTTTTGATATTGATCAAAGCGATTGAGTAGTAGCTTTTCTTCAAGACTAGACTTAAGGATTAAATCCACCAGCAATACCAACATAACAAGCTGTGCAATTAAGTGTGCATTACTTAGCATAAGTGCTAAGCAAAACAACAAAACACTGCTGTACATTGGGTGTCTGATGTAAGTATAAATACCAATGGTGATTAATTGATGTTTATCTTTTAACGTAGGCACAATGTTAAGATTGCCCGGCTTCATGTTAATGATTGCCACACCGCCGACAACAGTAGAAAGCAATATTAAGAAATAAGACAGAAAGCTAAAATTAGCCAATTGCGTGTTAATGGCTAAATAAATAATGCAAGTAAATTGAACAACAACGTAAATCATTGAAAGCCCTGATAGTTATAATAGGGTTATTATCTCAAATTTTTCTAAAATGAAATACGATATTGTAATTATTGGTGCAGGACCAGCAGGACTAAGCTTTGCATCTTCGATGATGGGTTTAGATGTTAAAGTGCTGGTGATAGAAAGATCCAGTACCGACTCAATTTCCAATCCTAAAGCAGATGGTAGAGAAATTGCACTGACACACTTGTCAGTTAAGATTTTAAAAAAATTAGGTGTTTGGGATTTGATTGATCAAGCGCAAATTTCCCCTTTAAAAGAAGCGAAAGTGTTTGATGGTGATTCACCATCGTTGCTTAATTTTAAAAGTGATGATTCTTCAATAGAAGCACTGGGGTATTTGGTTCCTAATTATCAGATTCGAAAAGCGCTTTATGAGCGAGTTATTCAAGCGAAAAATATTACCTTATTAATGGATACCACGGTTGAGGACGTTAATCCTTTTGAGGATTACTCCGAGGTATTACTTTCAGTTGATAAAAAAATTGAGGCCAAATTAGTGATTGCAGCCGACAGTCGTTTTTCAAGTATTCGTAGAAAGATGGGTATACCCTCACTAATGAAAGACTTCTCTAAAGTGATGATTGTTACCAAAATGAAGCATGAGCGTTCGCACCATAATGTTGCATTGGAATGTTTTGATTACGGCCAAACGTTAGCATTGTTGCCAATGGTGGGTGATGCATCGTCTATTATTTTGACGGTGACAACCGATAAAGCACAAGAGGTCTTGAATCTGTCTGAAGAAAAATTTAACGTTAAAATTACACAGTCTTTTAAAGGTGAGTTAGGGGGAATGACCCAAAGTGGTGAGCGTTATTCTTACCCGTTGGTTGCGGTGCATGCACAAACTTTTATTGCCAACCGTTTTGCGCTTATTGGAGATGCGGCGGTAGGTATGCATCCGGTGACAGCACATGGATTTAATTTAGGTTTAAGAGGGCAGGATATCTTAGCAGGTTTAATTAAAGAAGCCCATCAGCATGGGCAGGATATTGGATCTAAGTCGTTATTAAAGTTGTTTGAGAAAAAGCACATTAATTTAACCCGAATTATGTTTTTTGGTACAAATGGTATTGTGGCATTGTTTACTAATGATGCGCCGTATGTTAAGCAGATTAGAAGGTTAGCGCTAAAGTTTGCTGAGCATTTTCCACCGATCAAGTATTTGATTACTCACCATTTAACCGAAGCCAAGAAAAATAGATTTTTGCCTTTTTAAAAAAATATGAGCATTGACTTAATCCAGTTAAGACGTGAGTTTACCAGTAGTGGTCTTTCGCGTGAGGAACTGAACGATAATCCTTTTGTGCAATTTGAAAATTGGATAGAGCAAGCAACGAAAGCAGAGTTGACTTTGCCTAATGCCATGAGTCTGGCAACGAGTGATGAAGATAAAATCAGCATTAGGACGGTGTTGTTAAAATCATTTGATGAACAAGGATTTGTGTTTTTTACCAATTACAATTCTAAAAAGTCAAAACAAATTCAGGGCAATCCAAAAGCCGCTTTGTTGTTTCCTTGGTTAGATCTTGAGAGGCAAGTTAAGATTTCAGGTGCGGTTGAGAAGGTATCAGCCCTCGAATCAATTAAATATTTTGCTTCTAGGCCCAAAGAGTCGCAGTTAGGAGCATGGGCTTCAAGTCAGTCTTCTGTGTTGTCTTCTCGACAGATTTTATTGTCTCAGTTTGAATCGATGAAAACTAAGTTTGGTAAGGGCGAAATACCATTACCTGATTTTTGGGGTGGGTATCGTGTCGTGCCACGAACGATTGAATTTTGGCAGGGTAGAGAGAATCGATTGCACGATCGATTTGTTTATAAAAAAGAAAAAGATAAGTGGCTGATTAGCCGTTTAGCTCCTTAAATTCGCAATCACTTTTTGAGTGCCTGGTTGTTTTCCGGTCCAAAATTCAAAGGCTGCTGCTGCCTGTTCAACCAACATACCTAAGCCATTCACAACCATTTTAGCGTTGTTTTTTTGTGCCCAGTTCATAAACGGCGTTTGCGTGCCGTACATTAAATCATAACAAATCGAACCGTTTGCTACACCATTAGCAATGTCTGGCATTTTCCCATCAAGCGAGGCACTGGTAGCATTAATAATAATGTCCACTGGCTCGTGTTTAACTTTTTCTAAGCCAAAGCCACAAGTCTTGCCATGGCTGGAAAAATCTTTGGCCAGGTTAATTGCTTTAGATGTTGTTCGATTAGCAATCATAATGCGTTTAGGCCGTTGCTTGAGTAGAGGCAGTAGGATGCCACGTGTTGCACCACCAGCACCGAGTATTAATATGACTTTATCTTTAAGATTGATATTAAGGTTTTTGACTAAATCGTTAACGAGCCCAATGCCATCAGTATTTTCTCCTATTAAGGTTTGACCATCGACCTTAATGGTGTTTACCGCACCTGCAGTTTGGGCGTTTGTTGTTAGCTTAGTGGCTAGTTTAAAAGCGTCTAATTTAAAAGGTACGGTAACATTAAAGCCTTTGGCACCTTGATTAATGAATTGGCGTGCACTTGAGGAAAATTCATTAATCGGCGCTAGTATTTTGTCATAACTGATGTTAATTCCAGTTTGCTTGGCAAACTGGGTATGAATAGTAGGTGATAGGCTGTGCTTTATTGGATTACCAAAAACACCGTATTTGTCCATGCTAGTCTTTTTTATTGGTGCTACTACTTGTCTTTGGTTTTTGTTTAGCCGTTGAGCTTTGTTGAGGCTTTTGGTTTTTATTTTGTCCTTTATTCTGACTTCTATTGCGATTCCTATTGCGATTCTTGTTGCGATTCTTGTTGCGGTTATTCTGATTTGTTCTTTGCTTATTTGGTTTGGCCTTCTTCGTTCCAAACAATGCAGATTTTATTTTTTCAAATAAAGACATTTCTTTTTTAGGTATACGAGAGCTTGGTCTATTAACATTAATGGCTGGCTCCTCAGCTTTACTGGTTAAACCATTTTCAGCGATGTTGTATTGTGGCTTTGATATGCCTTGATAGCTCCTGTGTTGAGATTTTTTATCACCTTTTTGTTTATTGATGATGAAGTTAGGGAACTGCATGTAAGGGTTAGGCAATAGCGTAATTTTTATCTCGTGCTTATTTTCTAATCTGGCAATGTCTTGACGTTTTTCATTCAGCAGGTAAGTAATCACATCAACACTGGATTGAATAGTTAAACGCTCTGTTTGTTTGGATGC
>GG730028.1 GCA_000205985.2 uncultured Candidatus Thioglobus sp.
TCCGGGGGGGGTTCCCACATAAAAACGAATATTTAGAATCTTCACCATATTTTTTAAAATCTTCATCATGTTCTTCTTTTAATCTTTTAATTATCTCTTCATTTTTTAGTTTTTTCTCCGCTACCTCGTCTGAACGCTTTTGTTGGTAATCTTTAAGTTCACTGGCGCTTAATTCTAGAACTGCTTTTTGGTCTGCTTCTAATTGCTTTATTCGATTTTTTTCTATTTCTTCCTCAAATACTTTTTCTTCTTCCTTAGATTTTTGTGCGTAATGCTCATTCATTGCCACCTCTTCCTTTGCCCAACGTTTCCTAGATTGCTCTTCTTGCTCCTTTTCCCATTCTTCTTCCCACTCTTTATGCAATCTATCAAGTTCGATACTTAGGTAGTCAACATCACTTATTTCTGCAAATTCTTTTACAGCAGTAATGAGTGCCGTCTCAACAACATCTGAAAGAGATATACTATATCCATGATCTTTTGAAGCCTCAGAAGCATTTTGAAACGCATCAAAGATATGCGTCCTAATACGTGTACTAACAACTTTCTTCTCATCTGATTTTCGATTTTTCTTAATGTATTTCATTTAAATTAACTCCAATTTTGGTGAGGAATGGCACTATTGTAACACTTGTTTTCTTTTTGTCAATCTTTTTGTATACTTTTTGTAATACATTTAATAAATAAATAAAAAAGGTTGGTGTTTTTTACTAAAAAAACAAAAAATAATTCGCGTAAAATGATTTTTGGTAGTGCTTAGGGTGCACTTACAATGAATGACTACAAACCCCGCCAGGCCCGGAAGGGAGCAACGGTAGTAGTTTTTTCATGTGTTGGATGTTATTCTTGGTGCTGCCACTTTTATTTAAAGTAAACTATTTTAATGAGTCAACATTATCAAGTTTTAGCGCGTAAATATCGCCCTCACACTTTCAGTGAGATGGTAGGCCAAACACACACCGTTAAAACACTGATTAATGCTCTTGATGCCGACAGTTTGCACCATGCTTTTTTGTTTACTGGTACGCGCGGTGTGGGCAAGACCACCATTGCCCGCATCTTTGCTAAATCCATCAATTGTGAAGCGGGTGTTAGCTCCAAACCCTGTGGAAAATGCCCTACTTGTATCGAGATTGACAAGGGTCAATCGGTTGATTTAATTGAGCTAGACGCCGCCTCACATACTGGCGTTGATAATATGCGTGATATTTTAGAAAATGCGCAGTACATGCCGACTAAAAATCGCTACAAGATTTATCTGATTGACGAAGTTCACATGCTCTCAAAAAGTAGTTTTAATGCACTGCTTAAAACCCTTGAAGAGCCACCTGAACACATTAAATTTTTACTGGCTACAACCGATCCACAAAAATTACCCGTTACTGTTTTATCTCGCTGTTTGCAATTTACTTTGCAAAAGCTCACGCATGAAGAAATCTTAGGCCAATTAAAATTCATTATGGAAGCTGAAAAGCTTAAATACGAAGAATTAGCACTGAGTCAAATTGCTGATTTTGGCTATGGATCTATGCGCGATGCGCTGAGCTTACTTGACCAATCCATTGCCTACGGTAATGGCAGTGTCATGGTTAAAGACATTAAGGCTATGCTGGGTCTGGTTCACCACGACGATATCGTTACTCTAGCAACACATCTATTTAATCAAGATGCTGAAGCTGTCATTAATTTTATTAAAGATCTCTCCCATAAAGGTGAAGACTTAACCCATGCACTTAAAGATTTAACCAGTCTTTTTCATCAAATATCCATTGCACAAATTATTAATAACAAGCAAACCCCTGCTGAAATTAAAATATTGGCCACTCAGATTTCCAATCAAGATTTGCAACTTTTCTATCACATGGCACTCAACGGCACTAAAGACATGGCACTGGCACCGAGTGAACAAATTGGCTTTGAGATGACCCTGCTCAGGATGTTAGCGTTTCATAGTAAAACTGAAATTTTAACGGAAAAAAAAACACCTAAATTAGCGCTAAAACCCAAAACCAAGACGGCGCCTAAGGCAGAAAAAATCAAAGAAAAACCCTTAGAATACACGTCTAAAATAAGCTTAAATATTAACTCTCAGCAAGATTGGGAAGATTTAAGTAAGTCACTTAAATTTACTGGTGCAGTGAAAATGTTAATCAAAAATACAGTATTTGACAATGCTACCGACGAGCTACTAACGCTCACCTTAGACGATCAATTTACAAGCTTGCTGACTGATCAAATACAGCTAAACATACAAAACATGCTGCAAAATCATTTTAAGAAAATAACACTTAACATTATTTTAGGAAAACCTAAAATACAAACGCTTGCTCAAAAAGAAACGCAAGCCAAAAATGAAAAAACAGCAAAAATTCAAAAAGAATTTTTAAACAATGAAGGCGTTCAAAAATTACAAAAAACTTTCAATGCGAAGGTCGATATTAACAGTATTAAGGAGATAGAAAATGTTTAAAGGTGGAATGGCTGGAATGATGCAAAAAGCCCAAAAAATGCAAGAAGATATGCAGAAAGCCCAAGCAGAAATCAAAAATTTAACTGCTACAGGAAAGGCTGCAGGTGGTTCAGTACAAATCACCTTAAATGGTGAACATCAAGCCACTAACATTCAAATTGATGAAGGGGTGATGGATGACAAAGACATGCTAGAAGATCTAATTCTTACTGCGATTAATGATGCCACTAAACAAATATCAGACACTGCGGCCGATAAAATGAAAGGTGTTACTGGGGGCATGAAACTTCCCGATGGCATGAGCCTACCTTTCTAATGATCGAATCCCTTAATAAGGCTTTTTGCACTCTACCGGGTGTTGGTAGTAAAACCGCACAGCGCTTTGTTTATCACTTGTTAGAACGTAACCGTGAAGGTGGTTTAGATTTAGCCAAGGCGCTAGTCGATGCCATGGAGCATGTTAAACACTGTTCGTCTTGCCGTACCTTGAGTGAAAAAACCATTTGTGATATTTGTGCCAATGATGTACGCGACAGCTCACAGCTGTGCATTATAGAAACACCAACTGATATTCATGCCATTGAAAAAAGTGGTGTCTACAAGGGTAAATACTTTGTTCTTAGTGGTTACCTGTCTCCTATTGATGGCATTGGTGCAGCTGAACTTGGTCTAGATGAACTTGAACAAAAATTAAAAGATCAGGCCATTGAAGAGATTATTCTTGCTACTAATGCCACGGTGGAAGGTGAAGTAACCGCACACTACATTAGCAATATGGCCAAGCAATTTGACGTGAAAATTACTCGCATTGCACACGGTATTCCTATTGGTGGTGAGCTTGAATATGCTGATATAAATACAATTGCTCATGCCTTATCTGGGCGTAAAAACTACGACTAAACATCCAAACTAATTTTAAAAAATACCCTCCTTCTAAGGCAAAACCTTTTTCACCCCACGCTCCTAAACACTAGCTCACAAAATCATTGTTGAGAGAATAATTATTACTGATAATTTTATAGGTACAAGGAATTGCCTTGCCCATTGCTCACACTCTATCAGGGCGTAAAAATTACACTTAGCTAGTTTTTCATTCTCTGTGTTGTTTTTCTTGAGATATGAATAACTATCTCTGTGACAAATACCTTGATAATAAAAATCTGGCGTTATGCAGCAAACTACTTAAATGTTTTAGAGAGCAGCTCTATCTCATAACCATCTGGATCTTTTAAAAACGCCAAAATGGTATCGCCTGCGCTCATGGGTCCAGCCTCACGAATCACTTCTGCACCTTTTTCTTTTGCCTGCTCAACGGCCTTATACACATCCTCAACATTAATAGCAATGTGCCCAAACCCCGTGCCTATTTCATAGTTGTCTTTACCCCAGTTGTAAGTTAACTCAAGTGCGGGATTTTCCGACTCTGGGCCATAACCTAAAAATGCCAACGTAAATTTACCCTTAGGATATTCTTTTTGACGCAATAAAGTCATTCCTAACACATCGGTATAAAACGTAATGGAGCGTTCTAAATTACCAACTCGTAGCATTGTGTGCAAAATTCTCATGTCAATCGCTTATAATTCGAATATTTACCATTATAAACATCAAACTAATGCCGGACACACTTAGCCACTGGGATAACGTTTACCAAAACAAAGATCATAACCAAGTTAGTTGGCATCAAAACCATGCTACCGTTTCGTTTGACTGGATATTAGAACACACAAGTAAAGACGATGCAATCATCGATGTGGGGTGCGGTGTATCGGTCTTAGCAGATAATTTACTGAACGAAGGCTATTGCAAATTGTCCTTATTAGAACTATCACCAACTGCCATTCAAACAACCAAAAATAGACTTAAAGACCATTCTGACAAGGTTAATTTTTATAATGAAAATATCTTAGATTTTCAATCCAATACTCAATTCGACTTGTGGCATGATCGTGCGGTTTTTCATTTTTTGACCGATAAAAAAGATCAACAAACCTACCTCAATAAGCTTAATCAATATTTAAAGTTTCAAGGTTATTTTCTATTGGCAACCTTTGCCCCTACTGGCCCTAAAGAATGTTCAGAACTCAACATTGTTCAATACGATGGTAATAAAATTACCCAATTATTGGGCAATGATTTTAAATTGGTAAAAACTACTTCTGAAACTCACCCTCATCCAAACGGTAGCACACAAGACTTTAACTATTTTCTTTTCCAAAAGAATTAAAGCGTTAGAATGATTTGATCTGCTCGCAACTCTTTTCGAGTGTCTTCTTTATCTAAAAATATTAAAAATTCTTCACCCGATTTACTAACAATGTCTTGAGGTTGTATGGTTTGAGGTTTGCCATTAATTGTAACTTCGATTGACTGATTGCGCATAATCGCTAGTTCATAAACACTATGTGCCTCACAAGAGATCCTTTGATAATCACTCATTGTGATTTAATCAACAATAATTTATCGTCTCGACTCATGGTTTTAATTTCATGTTCTCGTTTAGAGGCGCTACTTCTATCTTTAGATTTTTCTTGATATACTAACTCACAAGGGCCATTGGCTCGTGTGTACTTTGCACCACCTTTTAGTTCTCCATTGTGCTGACGAATACGCCGATCCAAATGATTGGTAATTCCGCAATATAAGTTATTGTCTCGACAACGCAATAAATACACCGTCCAATACTTCACCTCTGTCATTTATTTTGACGTTTAAGTAGTTATAGGCATTCTATCTTAAAACTGTTATAAACTAAGTACATGTTAAGACTATCCGCCTATCTATTCTTACTAATAACACTCAGCGTTCAAGGCTCTGATATCGACCAAAGAATTTTAATTGATGGTGAAGTACTCTATACCGAAGAATGTCAAAAATGCCACGACAACAGCCTAGTGCCAATCAATGATGGTACCTCTATGCAATCACTGGATGACATTAGGTGGCAGATATCAACTTGCGTGACGGCATTGGGTATTTTCTGGATGCCGAATGATGAAGAAGATGTAGCACAGTTTTTAAATCATGATTTCTTCCACTTTGAAAACACCGAAAAACCTGATGGTTAAGCTGTTTTATTTGTGTACTTATCAGGGGATTTTATTGGTATAATTGCGCAGTTTTATCCATCTTTTATCTTGATACTGCATTAATGGAAAAAACTTACAATCCCGAGCAAATTGAAGCGAAATACCGCTCACTTTGGGAGGATCAAAACTTATTTTCTTCCGATTCAAATTCCACTAGCGAAAACGCTTATTGCATCATGTTGCCACCGCCGAATGTTACCGGTAGTTTGCACATGGGTCACGCTTTTCAGCACACCATTATGGACGTTCTCACGCGTTACCATCGTGGCAAAGGTGAGCAAACGCTTTGGCAACCAGGTACAGACCATGCTGGCATTGCTACACAAATGGTGGTTGAACGCCAACTTGCTGCACAAGACATTACACGCCACGATGTTGGTCGTGAAAAATTCATTGATAAAATCTGGGATTGGAAAGAACAATCCGGTGGCACCATTACCAGTCAAATGCGTCGTCTTGGTGCATCGGTTGATTGGGAAAGAGAGCGCTTCACCATGGATGAAGGCTTATCTGATGCAGTTAAAAAAGTCTTTGTACAACTCCATGATGAAGGCCTTATTTACCGCGGTAAGCGTTTAGTCAACTGGGATCCAGTCTTGCACACAGCCGTATCTGATTTGGAAGTAATTAGTGTGGAAGAGCAAGGCTCACTTTGGCACATGCGCTATCCAATCACCGACACAGACGAGGCAATGGTGGTAGCTACTACAAGACCTGAAACCATGCTGGGTGATAGTGCCGTTGCCGTACACCCTGATGATAAACGCTATACGCATTTGATTGGCAAGACCATTGATTTACCACTGACTGATCGAAAAATCCCCATCATTGCAGATGACTACGTAGACATTGAGTTTGGAACGGGCTGTGTAAAAATCACCCCTGCACACGACTTTAATGACTATGAAATGGGTCAGCGTCATCATTTAGACATCATTAATATTTTAACCGATGATGCCAAAATTAAAGATACGGTTGATAGTGCTTACGTTGGCATGGATCGATTTGAAGCTCGTAAACAAATAGTTACAGATTTAGATGGGCAAGGTTTAATAGAAAAAATCGAGCCACATAAATTAATGGTGCCACATGGTGATCGAACACACGCTGTAATTGAGCCGTACATGACCGACCAATGGTTTGTCAAAATCGCCCCTCTGGCACAGCCAGCTATCGATGCGGTTAAAAATGGCGATATTCGCTTCATCCCAGAAAATTGGAACAAAACTTATTTCAATTGGATGGATAACATTCAAGACTGGTGCATTTCCCGTCAAATTTGGTGGGGGCATCGAATCCCTGCTTGGTACGACAATGACGGCAATATCTTTGTTGCTAACTCGCTAAAAGAAGCGCAAGAACAAGCCGGTGAAGGCACTAAACTCAGACAAGATGAAGATGTACTTGATACTTGGTTTTCATCAGCATTGTGGCCATTCTCCACCCTTGGGTGGCCAGATAAAACACCAGAGCTGTCTCGCTTTTACCCAACAGATGTCTTGGTCACTGGCTTTGACATTATCTTCTTCTGGGTAGCCAGAATGATCATGTTTGGACTTAAATTCACTGGTGAAGTGCCCTTTAAAGATGTTTACATCACAGGTCTGATTAAAGATGGACAAGGTCAGAAAATGTCCAAATCGAAAGGCAATGTACTTGACCCGATTGATTTGATTGATGGCATTAGCTTAGAAGACTTGCTAACAAAAAGAACTCAAGGCATGATGCAGCCAAAAATGGCTGAAAAAATTAAAAAGCAAACTAAGCAAGAGTTTGCTGATGGCATCCCTGCTTTTGGCACTGATGCACTGCGCTTTACCTTTGCAGCGCTTGCCTCGTTTGGTCGGGATATTAAATTTGACCTTAAACGTGTTGAAGGTTATCGTAATTTTTGCAACAAATTATGGAACGCTTCGCGCTTTGTACTCATGAAACTTGAAGGTGAAGCGATTAATACCAACGCCTCACTCTCAATTGCCGATGAATGGATTCTTTCACGCTTACAAGCAACTAAAGTCAATGTTGAAAAGCACTTATCTGATTATCGTCTTGATTTAATGAGTCATGAATTATACGAATTTGTATGGCATGATTATTGCGATTGGTATTTAGAGCTGTCCAAACCATTGTTGGTCAATGAGTCAACCAAGGCAGGTACACAAGCCACACTGGTCAAGGTATTGGATGAAATGATCACTTTGCTGCACCCCATCATTCCATTTATCACTGAAGAGATTTATGAACAATGTCAAACACTGCTTGGCAACAAACAAAAAAGTTTGATGACTCAAGCTTACCCTGAAGTTGAAAACAGTCTAATTTCAAATAAAGCTGAAACTGAAGTTAAATGGCTGCAAACCTTTATTTTAGGAATTCGTCAGATTCGTGGTGAAATGAACATCCCGCCATCGAAACCACTGCCTTGCTTTGTACAAAACATCAGTGACATCGATCAACGATGTTTAGACACTCATGCCCAACTCCTAAGTAGTTTAGCTAAACTAGAAAGCATTCAGCAATTATCTGTTAACGATGATGCGCCAGAATCGGCTACAGCTCTTGTGGGTGAGATGAAAGTACTAATCCCACTTGCAGGGTTAATCGATAAAGACCAGGAAATAGCACGACTTAACAAAGAAATTGAAAAATTAGAAAAGCAAAAAATACAATTTTCAGCTAAGCTTAACAACAAAAAATTTACCAATCGTGCGCCTGAAGCTGTCGTTAATAAAGAAAAAGAAAAACTAACGTCTGTTGAAAGTGCTATTATTGACTTGTCATCTCAATTAAAAAAAATATCAGCCTTATGAAATCAATCAAATACTCATTATTATTTTTAATACTAACAAGTTCTTTTGTAGGCGCCAAATCTTACGTTTATGTCACCGACATGGTTGATATTCCAATGCGTTCAGACAACAAGATTACAAGCGATAATCTGTTAAGAATGCTACCTTCAGGTACTAAATTAGAAATACTTTCAACTGAGAATGGTTGGACTCAAGTTAAATTTGAAAAAACCACAGGCTGGATGATTTCACGCTATTTGACCAACAATCAACCTGCCCAAGCTCAGCTAGAAAAACTTAAACAAACTTATAGCGCCAATAAATTACTAATCACCAAACAAAAAGAAAGTAGTAAAAATCTGGAAGTAGAACTTAAAACGTTAAAAGAAAACAACACAAAATTATCCATTCAAACCAGTAAATCCCAAGCAGAAAAAGAGTACATTGAGCAAACCTATAAAGATGCACTTAAACTCGAACATTCCAATACAGCCTTAAAGACAGAGGTCTTGCATCTAAAATCTGAAATTCAACTGTTAAAAAACAACGACACTTTCGCTCAAGATTCCAGTTCAAGAAATTGGTTTATTGTCGGCGCTCTTATTTTATTTTTTGGAATAGTCATAGGACTTATCTTTCCAAAGTTTACAAATCAAAGGAGATATTAAATGAACTTACTTAAAACCGCACTCACTTTTGATGATGTATTGTTGGTTCCTGCTCATTCAACCACAATGCCTAAAGAAGTAAGCCTAACGACGCAGCTAACTAAAAACATCACATTAAACACTCCAATTCTGTCGGCAGCAATGGACACAGTAACAGAGGCAAAACTCGCCATCACCATGGCGCAAGAAGGTGGCATTGGTATCATTCATAAAAATATGTCTGTTAAAGAGCAAGCAAATGAAGTTCGAAAGGTAAAAAGATTTGAATCTGGCATTATTAGAGAGCCTATTACTATTGATCCAAAAGCAACCATTGCCGATGTATTTGATATGCAGCAAAAATTTAAAATTTCCGCCCTTCCTGTTGTTAAAGGTAATACCATTGTTGGCATGATTACCGGTCGTGATGTTCGCTTTGAGACGCGTATGGATGAATTGGTTGAAAATTTAATGACTCCGCAAAATAAGCTGATCACCGTCATTGAAGGCACAGACATGAGTGAGGTCAGATCCTTGCTTCATCAACATCGCATTGAACGTGTTGTTATCACTAATGATAAGTTTGATTTACAAGGCATGATCACCGTTAGAGACATTCAAAAATCAACCGACTTCCCAAATGCTTGCAAAGATGAACAAGAGCAGCTCCGTGTGGGTGCGGCTGTTGGTGTGGCCACAGGCACGGGTGAGCGCATTGATGCTTTGGTTGAGGCAGGTGTAGATATCATCGTGATCGACACGGCTCATGGACATTCTCAAGGTGTACTGGATCGAGTCAAGAAAACCAAAGCCAAGCACCCAAACTTAGATATTATTGCTGGCAATATTGCTACGGGTGAAGCGGCGATTGACTTAGTTAAAGCCGGTGCAGATTGTGTCAAAGTCGGCATTGGCCCAGGTAGTATTTGTACTACGCGTATTGTAGCCGGCGTGGGTGTGCCACAAATCACCGCTATCTCTGATGTAGCAGAAGCACTGAAAGACTCTGGCATACCACTAATTGCTGATGGTGGTATTCGCTATTCAGGTGATATCGCCAAAGCCTTTGCTGCAGGCGCTTACTGTGTTATGCTTGGCTCAATGTTGGCTGGCACTGAAGAATCACCAGGTGAGGTAGAGCTTTACCAAGGTAGGGCTTATAAATCTTACCGTGGTATGGGATCAATTGGCGCCATGAACCAAGCACACGGATCCTCTGACCGCTATTTTCAATCAGACTCTAAAGCAGATAAGCTAGTACCTGAAGGCATTGAGGGTCGCGTGCCATTCAAAGGATCTATCCGCCCTATCATTCATCAAATGGTGGGTGGAGTCAGATCATCAATGGGCTACACTGGATCTGAAACACTAGAAAAAATGCGTAAAACTGCTCAATTTGTGCAAGTCACTTCAGCTGGTATGGTGGAATCCCATGTGCATGATGTCAGTATCACTAAGGAAGCACCAAACTATCATCAATAGATATAATGCGTAATTTTTCAGTTATTTTTTGATAGAAGAAATACCCTGGAATTAATGGTCTTCTGGTGTGCCCTGCCATAGCATTTTATAGCCTAACTCATTAGCATCATCACAAAACTCTAGCAACTCGTCAAATTTCGACTTGAACAATTCATCGGCATGAGATTTTTCATGTTGTTCGAATGATTTCCAAAACGTTACAATAACGATTTCACCACGCTCTTCTTTGGCTTTTTCAACATTCTCAAAGGATCCTTCTGCTGAAATGAACCCTGAATTTTCATAAACTTGTCCGGCAATAAAGCCACCGTTATCATCGCCATAATTATTTTTAACAATGTTACACATTTCACCTAATGTCAGCTCGACATCCTCAACCGTAACGCCGTCTTTTAAATTAACCTCGTTAAACAACATAACACAACCAAATGGGATCTCTATTGGATTAAACATTTTTACTACTCCTTAATAAAATTAATAATGCTTACAGTGGCAACTGCTCTGTAAAATTTGAATACATGAAATGCATAATTTTAACCAGACTATGATTCGCTTTGGAGCAATCTCAGTAGAAGAATTTTTAGAGGACTATTGGCAGAAAAAACCATTACTCATCAAACAAGCTTTGCCTAATTTTATCTCACCAATATCATCTGATGAATTGGCCGGATTATCACTTGAGGAAGAATTTGAATCACGTCTAGTGCAAGGCAGTACAGCACAACAACAATGGTCATTAACCAATGGGCCTTTTACTAAAACCACCTTTACCCAACTACCCGAGCAAGACTGGACACTGTTAGTGCAAGGAGTTGATCGATTTATTGATGAAGTACATGATCTAATCAAGCAATTTGATTTTATCCCGCGCTGGCGTTTTGATGATGTAATGATTTCTTATGCCACCAAAGGTGGCAGTGTTGGGCCACATTTTGATTATTACGATGTCTTTTTGCTTCAAGGGAGTGGTAGGCGACGCTGGGAATTAAGCACACAATTTTGTACGCTTGATAACTATTTAAAAGATGTACCGTTAAGAATCATGCACACATTTACCCCTGAACAATTCTTTGAGGTTGAGCCGGGTGATGTTCTATATATTCCACCTAAAGTTGCTCATCATGGCGTTAGTCTAGATGACGAATGCACTACTCTATCATTTGGCTATCGAGCTTATTCGGCTCAGGAATTGTTTGAATCATTAGACATGCAAAATCCAGATCAAGAACAAAATATCTATTATCAAGACCCAATTTGGATAAACACAAGTTCACCTGCACTCATACCCGATTTAGCCATTGAACAGGCCAATCAAATTCTCAAAATCAGTTCTGACGAGTTTGCCGCCTTTGTAACCAAATTAGATATTTTGGATGAGCAATTATTGCAACACTTTGAAGCTGAGACGTTTCGGGAAAAAATGCAATACAAACTACATCCAAGCTGCAAAATTGCCTATTTTTTAGTTGATACAACGCCCAAAGTATTTATTAATGGTGAGTATTTTGATACGCAAGAATTCGACCCTCAAGCTGTAATGCAGTTTTGTAATAAACGTACAATCAATGCAAAAGATCACCAGCAATTGACTATAAATCTATTTAAGCAAAATTTAATATACATAATCGATTGATTTTAGGGATAATAACCTTCGTTTTATGGCTTAAATTCTGTCTTAAGTTTTATCTAAAATGTATTTTGTAATAGGAAAAACCTGCTTCACGAGGAATTATCTATCAATTCATTAGAATGTGTTTTAAATAAAGCTTATCCGATTAAATCCATAAAACTTCTTTTAATTAACTTTTAATAGTCAAGGCCTGCTTTGTAAGGGGAATTGCCTATTTATCTTACGGAGATTTTTTTCATGGAAATGAACATCGTTACTAAAAGCTTTGCCATGGGCAAGCACACAATCACATTAGAAACTGGCCGAATCGCTAGACAAGCACATGGTGCAGTTCTTGCCAGCATGGATGACACACAAGTATTAGTCACCGTTGTTGGCTCTAAAGAAATGCGCCCTGGTCAAGATTTCTTCCCATTATCGGTTGATTACATTGAAAAAACATACGCAGCAGGTAAAATTCCTGGTGGTTTTTTAAAGCGTGAAGCCAGACCAAGCGAAAAAGAAACACTAACCTCTCGCTTGATTGACCGCCCTATTCGCCCATTATTCCCAGCTGGATTTATGAACGAAGTTCAGGTTTTAATTACAGTTATCTCTGCTAATAAAGAAGTAGACCCAGATATGATAGCGATGCTTGGTGTATCTGCCGCACTTTCAATTTCAGGCGTGCCTTTTAGTGGTCCAATTGGTGGTGCACGTGTAGGCTTTAAGAATGACGAATTTATCCTTAACCCAACTTATTCTGAATTGGCTGATTCTGATTTAGACATGGTGGTTGCTGGTACTGATGAAGCGGTATTAATGGTTGAATCAGAAGCCAATGAGCTTTCTGAGGAAATCATGTTGAAAGCAGTAATGTGTGCACATGATGAATATCAAGTTGCTATTAAAAATATCGCAGAATTTGTTGCTGAAGTAGGTAACGATAAATGGGATTGGGAAGCGCCAGCAACTAACGAAACTTTATTGGGTGATATCCAGTCTCAATTTGGTGCGCAAATTAACGAAGCCTATCAAATCAAAGAAAAACTTGATCGTTACGCCAAAGTAGGTGAAATCAAAACTACTGCCATTGAAGCACTATCCAGTGATGATGCAGACGGCAATTCAGCTGAAGAAGTAGGCAACTATTTTAAGAAAGTTGAAAAATCTACCGTACGTGAGCGCATTCTGAACAACGATCCACGTATCGATGGTCGTGACAATGAAACCGTTCGCGAATTAAAAATTGAAACGGGTGTATTAGAAAACACACATGGTTCTGCTCTGTTTACCCGTGGTGAAACACAAGCATTAGTAGTAACAACATTAGGATCTAAGCGTGATGCTCAGTTAATTGAAAAATTAGAATCTTCTGAGCGTAAAAACGACTACTTCTTACTGCACTATAATTTCCCTCCATACTGTGTGGGTGAGACTGGTCGCGTAGGCACAACCAAACGTCGTGAGATTGGCCACGGTCGTCTAGCTCGTCGTGGTATTTCTGCTTGTCTTCCAACCATTGAAGAATATCCATACACTATTCGCGTGGTATCAGAAATCACTGAATCTAACGGCTCTAGTTCTATGGCCAGTGTTTGTGGCTCATCTTTATCGCTTATGGATGCAGGCGTTCCAATGAAAGCTCCAGTAGCAGGTATTGCCATGGGTCTTGTAAAAGAGGGTGACAGATTTACCGTGCTCACAGATATCTTGGGTGACGAAGACCATTTAGGCGATATGGACTTTAAAGTAGCAGGTACATCACGTGGTGTAAACGCCTTACAAATGGATATTAAAATCCAAGGCATCACACAAGAGATCATGGACATCGCTTTAAAACAAGCCAAAGAAGCAAGGCTTAATATCTTAGGTCAAATGAATAAAATCATTTGCGAGCCTAATTCATCAAGCAAAAATGCACCTAAAACTGCAGTAATCAAAATTGACAAAGATAAAATTCGCGATTTAATTGGTAAAGGTGGTGAAACCATTAAAGGTATTATTTCCACTTCTGGCGCTAGTGTTGATGTTGATGATGATGGTAATGTTAATGTTTTTGCCAATGATCAAAAAGCTTTTGACATAGCAGCGCAAATGGTCAAAGATGTAACCGCTGTACCTGAAGTGGATAAAGTTTATACAGGAAAAATCGTTAAGATTGTTGAATTTGGTGCGTTCGTTAACATCATGCCTAACCAAGACGGGTTGCTACATATTTCTGAAATCGCTCATGAGCGCGTAGAAAAAGTAGAAGACCACTTGAAAGAAGGTGATGAAATTGACGTTAAAGTATTAGGTTTAGACAGAGGTCGTATTAAATTATCTCGTAAAGTACTTTTAGATAAATAATCATCCGATTAATACTCTAATTAAAGCCACCTTAACGGTGGCTTTTTTATTTTATTTATAATAAAAACTTTGCTTCGTAAGAAATTTCCTATTTAATGTTCTAATTATGCCAATTTATCTAGTCTTCTTATCCGTTGTTGCCATTTGGTCAACCACACCACTGGCCATACAATGGTCAACACTAGGGTCTAGCTTTAACTTTGGTGTAACCTCTAGAATGGTAATTGGACTCGGAATTTGCCTATTGTTATTACTGATTAAACGACAAAAACTCACTACCAGCACTCTTGCCATTAGTAACTACATTTACGCAGGGATTGGTATCTTTACTACCATGACCTTAGTCTATTATTCTTCACAAACCATTCCTTCTGGAATTATCTCGGTAGTGTTTGGACTAACACCCATCATTACCGGCATATTTGCCTTATTACTACTCAAAGAATCCTTCTTTAAGTTTCACAAAATTGCTGGGCTATTATTAGGCTTGAGCGGACTAATGGTTATCTTTGGACACACACTAACGTTTTCTTCTGAACTGCTATCAGGTTTATTAGCAGTTACTCTTGCCATGGTATTTCAGTCATTTATCTCAGTTAAACTCAAGCAAACCAATGCCCATATTTCAGCACTGGAAACCACCACTGGTGCTCTTATTGTTAGTGTTCCTTTGTTTATTATTAGTTGGTTTTTAGCCGAAGGTGTCATTCCGCAAATCTCACTAAAAGCAACCTTGTCAATTGGTTATTTAGCATTATTTGGATCGGTCATTGGGTTTATGTCGTACTACTACTTAATTAGGCATGCTAGTGTACGAGTGGTGGGCATTGTCCCATTGCTCACACCAGTGTTTGCACTATTGCTGGGCAGTGGCTTGAACCATGAAAGCTTAACAATGACCCAACTAAGCGGTATCATTCTCGTATTAATAGGCCTAGGTTATTACGAATACGGTGGAAAAATATTATGGAAAAAAAGATAACTGAACTTGAAGAAAAATTTGCATTTCTTGATCATACGATTGAAGAACTTAACAACGTTGTTTTTCGTCAAACACAAAAAATTGATGAATTAGAAACAATGTTAAAACACTTATCTTCTCAAATAAGACAAATGAACAGCCAGAAAGATACCGGTGATAGCGAAGTCATTAATGACCGACCACCGCACTATTGAATTTAAAAGTTATTTTCTACTTAATACTGGTGAGTCGAATTTTAAACCGTCCCAACCATAAGTAATAAAATTACGAATATTGGCGTGTGAATCACTTTCAGGTGTATTCAGAACATCTTGATAATATTGACCAAAACAATGTAGCGTTTCAAGCTGAGTTAGCTGGTGAATAGCGGCAAAGCAAAATAATTTAGCACTGCCTTGATTCTCATCTTCGGTATTTGAAACCTCGCCATTACTAAAAGCTGCTGGCGTATAGTCATAGTCATCATCAATCAGTGCAATCAAATCCTCGAACTTCATTCTTGCGCCCGACCTTAACTCTTCTAAATATTCCTCTTGTGTCATTCTTTCTCCCTATTTGAGATTACTAAGCTATACCGTCATTGGATTTGGCTTGTTGGTATTTATACCGTATTTTTCAATCGCTTGTGCAACAACTGCACTGTCTATATCTCCTTCATCCACTAAAGCTTTAAGTGAAGCTAAAACAACATAATTAGCATCCACCTCAAAGAAATCTCTGAGAGCAGCACGCGAATCAGAACGGCCAAAACCATCCGTACCTAACACTTCATAACGACCTGGAATGTACTTGCGCACCTGTTCAGCATAATTACGCATGTAGTCCGTTGTTGCAATTACTGGGCCTTGAGCATCTACCAAACATTGAGTAATGTATGGCACTTGTGGTTTATCCGTACTAAAACGGTTAACGCGATCAACCGCCTGCGCTTCGCGCGTGAGTTCATTAAAGCTGGTCACTGACCAGATGCTGGATCTTACACCCCAATCATCTGCTAACATTTGCGCAGCTTTTTCCACCTCTCGTAGAATCGTACCACAACCCAAAAGTTGCACTTGTTTGTCACCACTACCCACTTCTTTGAGTGGATAAATACCTTTAATAATTCCCTCTTCGGTATCTTTTGGCATTTCAGGATGAGTGTAAAGTTCATTCATGGTCGTTATGTAGTAGAAAATATTTTCATGATTTTCGTACATTCTTTCTAAACCACTACGCACAATCACCGCCAATTCATACGCATAAGTTGGATCGTAAGAAATACAGTTTGGAATAGTATTGGCCACCAATAAAGAATCGCCATCTTGATGTTGCAACCCTTCACCATTTAGCGTGGTGCGTCCTGCTGTACCGCCAATCAAGAAACCTTTGGCTTGCATGTCACCAGCCGCCCAAGCCAAATCACCCACACGCTGAAAACCAAACTTCGAATAATAAATATAAAATGGAATCATGGTGGTATTGTGAGTAGCATACGCCGTTGCCGCTGCAATCCAATCGGAAATTGCACCCGCTTCGTTAATACCCTCTTGCAATACTTGGCCTTTCTTGTCTTCTTTGTACCACATGACTTTGTCGGAATCTTCCGGCTGATACAGCTGACCAGAGGCTGAATAAATACCAAGTTGTCTGAATAAACCTTCCATGCCAAAAGTACGCGCTTCATCGGGAATGATTGGTACAATTTTAGGGCCAAGTTGCTTGTCACGCACCAATAAAGTCATGATTCGATTAAGCGCCATGGTGGTTGACATTTCACGATCACCACTGGATTCCAACAAAGCTTTAAAGACATTTAATTTTGGTGCTTTTAAATCTTCCAGTTCAAACGAACGCACTGGTAATGAGCCGCCTAGTTTTTGACGTCGCTCATTCATGTAAGTCATTTCTTCGCTGTCATCAGCCGGCTTGTAAAAATTCAACTCCTTCACATCCGTATCGGTGACAGGCACATCAAAACGCTTGGCAAAAATTTCCACTTGTTCAAGGCCGAGTTTCTTTTGTGAGTGTGTGGTGTTCTGCCCTTCACCAGCTTCACCCATGCCATAACCTTTAACAGTTTTAGCTAAAATAACGGTTGGCTTATCGCTACAAGCTTTGGCCGCATGATAGGCTTGGAATACTTTATACGGGTCGTGACCACCGCGATTTAGATGATAAATATCATCATCACTCATGTGCTCAACCATGGCCAATAATTCAGGGTATTTACCAAAGAAATGTTTGCGCACGTAAGCACCGTCTTTAGCTTTATAAGCCTGATACTCACCATCCACAACTTCTTCCATCCGCTTTCTAAGCAAACCGTCGGTGTCTTTAGCAAGTAGCTCGTCCCACTTACCGCCCCAAATTACTTTAATCACATTCCAGCCTGCGCCACGGAACATACCTTCAAGCTCTTGAATAATCTTGCCGTTACCGCGTACTGGGCCATCTAAACGCTGTAAATTACAGTTAATTACAAACACTAAGTTGTCTAGTTTTTCACGACCTGCCATCGAAATAGCACCGAGTGATTCTGGCTCATCGGTTTCACCATCACCTAAATACGCCCAAACTGTACGCTTATCAGTTTGTTTAATTTCACGATGGTGAAGGTACTTCATAAAACGCGCTTGGTAAATCGCCATAATCGGGCCCAAGCCCATCGATACCGTTGGGAACTGCCAAAAATCTGGCATTAGCCATGGGTGTGGGTACGAGCTCAAACCATCTTTGCCTGCCTCTTGACGGAACAACAACATTTGCTCTTTAGTAATACGCCCTTCTAAATAAGCTCTAGAATAAATACCTGGTGAAATATGCCCTTGGAAGAAAATTAAATCTGCACCTTGATCAGCATCAGGGCCACGATAAAAATGATTAAAGGCAACCTCGTACAACGTTGCACTAGATGCAAATGAGGCAATATGTCCACCCAACTCGTAAGGTAGCTGATTAGCTTTAACCACCATCACCATCGCATTCCAACGAATAATCGCTGAAATTTTCTCTTCAATCTCAGCATTAATTGGCGTTTCAATTTCCTTATCTAAACCAATGCTATTTAAATACGATGTATTCACACCCGATGGCAAGTCCATACCCTCGTGATGTGCCATATCCATTAACTGGTTTAATAAGAATTTTGCCCGGTCATCGCCTTCGACTTTAGCAACAGATTTAAAGGCTTCTAGCCATTCTTGGGTTTCTAACGGATCGATATCTTGATTTGCCATAATAAACGGAATTTGTTTATAAAAATAAATCGATTATCCCAAATTTATAGCACTTTGAAAGTCTACTTTACAAAATATTTCGTCAATAAAAGTGCGCCAATAAAACCCGCTAAACCAAAGCTAATTTGCCACAACTCTGTGGCTGGGAATAAGCTCATGCCAATAGCACTACCTGCGAATAATGAGAGTATTGGAAAAATATAAAGCATAAAAGCGCGTGAAAATAACTCACTTGATGATATCTCTAAAGTTACAAAATCCCCTACAACAACACCGTCTTGTACTGGCTTATTAAACACTGAATAATGATCAAAATAATTAGCCAAAATACCTGTACCACAACCACTACTAGCTGAGCAACTATGACACCCACCTGAACGATTCACCTTAAGTGTCATGGTTTCGTTTTCAAGTGCAATTACTTCAAACTGTTCTTTCATGATATGAGCTTTTGATAAAATAATATTCTTTTTCATTTTAACGAATAAACCTCATGCCTATTTCACAATCCATATTTAAAGCTTATGACATTCGCGGTATTGTTGAGCAAGATCTTACACCTGAAGCAGTTAAATTGATTGGTCTTGCCATTGGTAGTGAGTCCATCGCCAAAGGCGAACGCGGTATTGTAGTTGGGCGTGATGGTCGCTTAAGCGGGCTTGATCTCATGAGTGCGTTAAAAGACGGCCTTAAAGCCAGTGGCTGTCATATTGTTGATATTGGCATGGTGCCTACTCCACTAGTGTATTACGGAACATATACCAAAGCCGCCACTTCAGGGGTGATGATTACCGGCTCGCACAATCCACCAGAATACAACGGCTTTAAAATAATGATTGCTGGCGAAACCCTCTCAGGTGATCGCATTCAAGAATTGTATCAGCGCATTCAAAATAATGACTTTAGCACGGGTCATGGCACTTCAACCAAAGTTGATATCGAACAAGATTATATTGACCGCATCAAATCAGACATCAAGCTCGACAAACCACTTCATATTGTTGTGGATGCAGGTAATGGCGTGGCTGGTAATATTGCGCCTAAATTATTCGAGCAGCTTGGTGCAAAAGTTACAAAATTATTTTGTTTGGTTGACGGCTCTTTTCCAAATCATCATCCCGACCCTTCCAAGCTTCACAACCTCGAAGATATTATTAGAGAAGTTATTAATACCAATGCAGACATGGGCTTTGCCTTTGATGGCGATGGCGACCGACTCGGTCTGATTGATAATAAGGGCAATGTTATTTGGGCAGATCGTCAAATGATTCTGTATTCAAGAGATATCCTCGAGCGCAATCCGGGTGCCAAAATTGTGTTCGATGTTAAATGCTCATCCCTACTTCCAAAAGACATTTCCGAGCATGGCGGTGAGCCAATTATGTCGCGCACAGGCCATAGCTTCATTAAAGCCAAACTCAAAGAAACAGGCGCAGCACTTGGTGGTGAAATGAGCGGGCATATTTTCTTCAAAGAGCGCTGGTACGGCTTTGATGACGCTTTATACACCGGTGCAAGATTATTAGAAATTATCTCAAAAACTGATCAAACCTGTGCCGAAGTATTTGCCGATTTACCAGATAGCATCAACACCCCAGAAATCAACATTCACTTTGACGAACAAGGTGATCAATTTAAAGCAATGGACAAGCTTGCTACAAATGTCGATTTTGAAGGCGCTGAAATCACCACGATTGATGGCGTACGTGTTGATTATCCAAATGGCTGGGGATTAGTCCGCCCTTCTAACACTACACCATGCTTAGTATTGCGCTTTGAGGCAGATAATCAAAAAACCATAGAAGATATTCAAACAAAATTCAGAACTTGGCTAGAAGCTAACGATATTTCCACCAAAGACTTCTGATTTACAATATTTCCGAAATTTTTACATCATGAAACAGGCAAGGCCTATTTCATAACTACTTCAGTTATATTTTGAATAAAAATATCACTTTTCAGCGTTAAAACAAGGGTTTTTAGTGATTTTTAAGAGCGTAAAACCTTTCTAACTTAAGGTTTTTAGGTGATTTTGATTATTTCCAATATTTTTCAAAAAAACAATTAAGTATATGTCCCTTTAATTTAAAGCCGCGTAGTTTTGGATGTCCGCTGGAGCTAATTGTTATGTGATTTTTAGTGTTTTTTGCCAAAATAGTGCTGCACCTGCTTTTGGATCTAGTTCATAACCAGAAAAGCCAAATTTACTATATGCTGATTTTGCAACCTCGTTATTACTGAGAACCTCCAAGGTAACTTTGCAACAACCTTTTGTCTTTGCTATTTCTTCGACTTTATCCAGCATTTTTTGGCTGATAGCATTGCCTCTATATTCATTAAGCACAACAACATCATGAATATTTATTAATGGTTTACATGAAAAAGTGGAAAAAGCCTCAAAGCAATTTACCAGACCTGCTGGTTGACCATCAACATAGGCAATGATCGAAAATGCGTGTGATAGCTTTGATAATTCTTTTACTAAATTATTTTTTACATTCTCATTAAGTGGTTGCCCACCACCCATAGGGTCTGAGGCATACTCATCTAACAACATTAGAATTTCTTTTTCATGTTGCTCATTTAAGTAGTCTGCTTTAATAATTTCGATATTCATCTACTTCTCGTTTCTTTTTACACATAACTATTTATTATTCACTATAATCATACCATTACCATTAACCCATATATCATATCGACATTAGTCTTTGCGCATAAGAGTGCTATTAATAGTCAATACCTTTAATAGGTTTTAGTTGTTGCGCTGTATTCAATATATTGGGTAAAAAATCAGCACTTTTTAGCGCTTATTTAAAGACTGGATCCTTTAATATTGAGGTGATATCATATTCAACATCTTGATACCTAAATGATAGATTATTTGCATGAAGCATTAGTCTTTTCGCACCCGTTAGTTCGATCCTTTGTTCATCTGTCAGTGTCTTTTTTAAACATTGGTCAGCTATTTGATCGTCAACCCCATAAATAGGATCACCTACAATTGTATGGCCGATTGAATCTAGGTGTACTCTGATTTGATGTTGTCTGCCGGTAACAGGTATGGCTTTTACTAAAGTTGTATTGTCTTGTTCATTAAATTTTAAAGGCTGAATGTGTGTTGTTGATGCCTTTCCATCTTGGTTTTCACAAGTCATTTTTATGCCAATGATGCCACTTGATTTCGAGATGGGTTTATCGATGGTGATGTTGTTTTTTAGCTGGCCTTTTACTAGAGCTAAGTATTCTTTATTACACTCTCTGTTTTCAAACAAGTTTTTTAATACTGTACTTGCTTGCTTGTTTTTAGCCACTAAGACCAAACCTGAAGTTTCAGCATCTATACGGTGGGCTAAACTCGCTTCTTCGCCAAAGTGATATCTAATTTCATCTAACAGGCAATACGGTGTATCTTTTCGAGTTGGGTGCACCATAATGCCAGATGGCTTGTCAAAGACGGCAAAATCCTCAACTTCAAATAGTGGCTTTAAGCCCCTTGTATGGCCCTCAAATACGGCTACCTGCACATAGTCACCTTTTAAAATTTGTCCATTTTTTAAGGTATTTCCCTGGTCGTTAAATACTCTATTTTTAGATAAAAGTTTTTGAGAGATAGATAATGATAAGCCCGCTTCATCGAGTAAAAATTGCTGAATTTTTTTGCCTTTAACTGCCTTATATTTTTTGAGCACAAACGGCATATTTATACAGCTTCACAAGATTAGAATTTTAGATGACCAGTGAGGCCAAACCTAAGAAAGCCACAAACCCAATTACATCAGTAATGGTGGTAAGAATAACACCGCCTGCAAGTGCCGGATCAATTTTAAATTTAATAAGTAGTGATGGCAAAAATGCACCGGAAAAAGCCGCAAAGATAAGATTAACAACAATGGCCAGTGCAATGACGGCGCTGAGCATAATATCTTCAAACCAAACGTAAGTAGCCAGTGCAATGACCAACGACCATACGATACCGTTTAAAAAACCAATGGCCACTTCTTTATTCATTAGTACTTTAAGGTTAGAAGTGGTTACCCTGCCAGTGGCAATGCCTCGGGTGACCAAAATAAGCGTTTGTGTGCCTGCAATGCCACCCATGGATGCCACCACTGGCATCAGGATTGCGAGTGCAATTTTCTCTTGCAAAGTGGCTTCAAACAGTCCGATAAAAAAAACTGCAATAAATACAGTCACAAGATTAACGCCAAGCCAAATACTACGGCGCTTGGTACTTTGTACCACAGGGGCAAAAACGTCTTCTTCCTCATCCAAGCCCGCCATTGACATTACCGAGTGCTCAGCTTCATCACGAATCACATCAACCACATCATCAATGGTAATGCGGCCAATCAATTGATTATTTTCATCGATGACTGGTGCAGAAATAAGGTTACGTTGTTCGAACAAATGCGCCACCTTTCTTTCAGGCATATCGGCTGAAATTGGTCGTAAAGTTTTATTAATTAATGGATCGATATTTTGTTCAGCTTCATTGGTTAATAAAGTTGAAACATGGATAGCGCCTAAATATTTATACGCTCTATCAACCACGAACACCTGATCGGTATCGATTGGCATTTTTTTTAGTAAACGAAGATAACGAATCACTGTACGAACGTTAACATCAGAACGAACCGTAATAATGTCGATGTTCATAAGCCCGCCAGCAGAATCTTCAGGATAGGATAAAATCTTTTTTAGGTGATCTCTGTGCTTATGGTCCAGGGTGAGTAACAAGTTGTGCAATGCTGACTCTGGAAGGTTAGGCACAATATCCGCCAAGTCATCTGTATCCAAGCCTTCTGTGGCTTTTACAATGGAACTAACGTCCATTTTTTTCAGTAACTGCTCTTGAACGTCTTCACTGAGCTCTTTAAGAACATCACCTTGTGTGGAAGAATCAATGCCTTGCCAAAGCTTGCTCCTTTCTTTTGGAGGAACGGCTTCTAACAGGCGAGCAATTTCACCCGAGTGAAGACCGGCAAGCTGAGAGGTGGCTTCTTCATACAAAGATGCCTCCAGAGAAACCATGAGTCTCTGGAGGCAATCTTCGAAAGAAGTATTTTCAACTTCTGACATTAACTGTTGCTCCCTTTAAAGCAACGCAGGAGGTATTTTTCCTTCCTGCGTCAACTAAACTAACATTTAGCTCTTTCTATGGTCGTTTAGTTTTTCTTTGTGTTTTCTAATTTGTGCATCTAACTTATTGACCATTTGATCAATAGAAACGTATAAATTATCACTTTCAGCTTTTGCGAATAAATCTGCTCCACTAATATGGATCGTTGCTTCGGCTTTTTGAACATCTTTTTCTACGCCTAAAATCATATTAATATTAATCACATGATCGAAATGATGTTTGATTTTAGATAACTTTTCAGTAGAATGTTGTTTAATTGCCTCGGTGATATCGAGATGGTGACCAGAAATATTTAATTGCATAAGCGCTCCTTATCTAGTTATAAAAATACCACTTCTATTGTGGCACAAACTCATCATGATTACAAAGTATTTATTGCCACTTTAAGTAAATAAAATGCCCCACAAGGCTCACTTTGTGGTTATAATTAACGTTTTAGTTATTCTATATTTAGGAGATAAACATGGACGCAGTCAGTCAAGAATCCAATGAATTAAGCGCAAAAAGAATTGCACTACAAAACACTTTCAAAGAATATAACGAAAAAAATGGTTTTTCATACGAAGAATGGGTTAATCCACCAGCAGGTTCTTTCTATGAAGGCTACAAAAAAGAATTAGACGAAATCAACGATCAAATGGCTCCGCCTTTAACTTACCAATCATAATAAATTTCTGATTGGTAATAAAAGCCCCATTTTGGGGCTTTTTTGTTTTACAAGGCAAAAAATATTATGTCCTATTTAATGTCAAATTACGCACCGCTTGAGGTTAGCTTTGTTAAAGGCAAAGGTTGCTATCTTGTGGACAGTAAAGGTAATCAATACTTAGATGCACTTTGTGGTGTAGGGGTAACTGGACTTGGTCATTCGCACCCAGAAATATCACGCGCTATTCAATCACAATCACAAAAAGTTATCCATACCAGTAATTGGTACCACATCGAACACCAAGAAACATTGGCTGAAAAGCTATGTAAGTTGTCCAAAATGGACAAAGCATTTTTTGGTAATTCAGGCGCTGAAGCCAATGAAGCAGCAATTAAAATTGCTCGATTACACGGCCATGCCAATAACATTGATAATCCAATTATTTTAACGGCTAATCAGAGCTTTCATGGTCGCACCATGGCAACTCTATCCGCTACTGGTAATCCAAAAGTGCAAGCCGGATTTTACCCATTGGTAAGTGAGTTTATTCACGTTGATTTTAATGATGTTAATGCAATTAAAGCGCACACCAATAATGCCAATATTGTGGCAGTGATGCTAGAACCAATTCAGGGTGAAAGTGGTGTGATTATCCCTAAAGAAGATTATCTAAATCAAGTGCAAAGTATCTGCCAAGCCAATGATTGGCTGTTAATCCTCGATGAAGTGCAAACGGGCATTGGTCGTACCGGTAAGTTGTTTGCCCATCAGTACAATAAAATCACTCCAGATGTGCTTACTTTAGCAAAAGGCTTGGGCAATGGTGTTCCCATTGGCGCATGCCTGGCTAAAGGCAAAGCGGCAAAATTATTCCAGCCTGGTTCGCACGGATCCACTTTTGGTGGCAACCCACTGGTGTGCAAGACTGCATTGGCAGTGCTTGAAGTTATTGATCAGGACAAATTACTTAAAAATGCCACAGAGATGGGGCAATATTTAACATCTAATTTTGAAGCGAAATTAACCAATTCTAATCAAGTTGCAGAAATACGTGGCAAAGGATTAATGATAGCCATTGAACTCAATCAAGATTGCTCCAGTTTGTTAAATGCAGCACTTGAAAAAAAACTATTAATTAACATTACTGGGCAATCGATTCGATTATTACCGCCATTAATCATAGGTAAGGCTGAGGCTGATATTATGATTAATACCATTTGTGAATTGATTGACGCCCTATAAATTTAAAAAAACATGACAAAACATTTTATTAATCTAAACGATTTATCTAATAATGATTTACAACAAATCATTGACCAAGCGATTGCGTTAAAAAAGCAACATAAGTCCGGTGAAATTAACAACGCCTTACAAAACAAAACTCTGGCAATGATTTTTGACAAATCATCTACTCGTACTCGAGTTTCATTTGAAGCCGGTATGACGCAACTCGGTGGCCATGCTTTGTTCTTGTCGGATCGAGACATCCAACTTGGACGTGGCGAACCGATCATTGACAGTGCGATTGTAATTAGCTCAATGGTAGATGCTATCATGATGCGTGTGTCTTCTCACGATGACATTACTACATTTTCTCAGCATTCATCCGTGCCGATTATCAATGCCCTATCAGATGAGTCTCATCCTTGTCAGTTGTTAGCAGACATGATGACTTACCAAGAATACAACGGCTCAATTAAGGGTAAGACTGTGGCTTGGATTGGCGATGGGAATAACATGTGCCATACTTATATGCAAGCTGCCAAAGCCTTTGGTTTTACGTTGAACATTGCCACACCTAAGGGTTACGAACCAGAGCAAAGTTTTGTGAGTCAATACGCCGATTTCATCAACCTATGTGCTGATGCTCAAACGGCTTGTGACAATGCTGATTTAGTGGTAACTGATGTTTGGGCAAGCATGGGTCAAGAGTCAGAACAAACTAAGCGTGAAACTGCTTTTAAAGACTTTCAAGTGAATACTGCACTCATGGAAAGTGCTAAATCTAATGCGATCTTTATGCACTGCTTACCGGCGCATCGTGGCGAAGAAGTGAGCGCTAATGTGATTGATGGTAAGCAGAGTTTAGTGTGGAATGAAGCAGAAAATCGCCTACACGCACAAAAAGCATTGCTGTTATTTTTGTTGGGCTAGCTTTAGCTTAGCTTCCTGATAAAATTTAACCCCACGTTCGACCTTGTTTCGACCTTTGGACGCGCGCCAACGATTGGCATCTCTTAAAGAGTACACACAGCCACAGTACTCTTGTTGATAAAATTCTTCGCGTTTAGATAATTCTAACATTCTGGATGAACCACCCTTCTTGCGCCAATTAAAATCCCAATAAGTTACGCCTTCGAAAGGTTCAGCTGCACGTACACCGCAATCGTTGATTTGATCCATATCTTTCCAACGAGAAATACCTAATGTTGAAGAGATAAGATCAAAACCATGGTCTTTGGCGTATTGCGCGGTCACTTCAAAACGCATATCAAAACACGTGGTACAACGCTCACCACGCTCAGGTTCGTCTTCCTGACCCTTAGTGCGATCAAACCAGTTATCTTTGTCATAATCAGCATCAACAAATGACATGCTAAGCTTCTTAGCAAATCTTATGTTTTCTTCTTTACGCAATTCGTATTCTTCCGTTGGATGAATATTCGGGTTGTAAAAAAAGATGGTTGTTTCAATCTCTGAAGCCGCTAAAGCCTCCATAATCTCGCCTGCACAAGGGGCACAACACGAATGCATTAATAATTT
>GG730027.1 GCA_000205985.2 uncultured Candidatus Thioglobus sp.
TCCAAGGGCCGTTATTCCAAGGTGCGTTATTGTTATTATTCCAAGGCGCATTGTTACCCCATGAATTATTGTTCCAAGGACCGTTGTTACCATAACCATAGTTGTTACCATTGCTATTGAACTCATCGTCAAACTCATCAACCATGTTGCCCATTTCTTCCATGTACCAACGTGGATCCCAGTAATCGTATGGGTTGTAACCAAACATACCGTTGTCGCTTTGGTAACCGTTATAGTTGTTACCATAACCAGAGTTCCAAGGAGTGTTGTTACTGTTAAAAAATGCATTAGCACCTAATGCTGCTGTCATTGCAAAAATTGCGATAATTTTTTTCATTGTCGTATCTCCATGTATTTAAATTAAAGAGTTTATATTATAACTCAATAATATACGTAATTGCAAGTAATTTATTAAAAATAATTAATTAAAACCAACTACTGTAAGGGTTAGGTGCTGAATTTAATCGATAATTTTGAGAATATGGGCTGGGTAATTGATCTATTTGATAAGTATCTTGATAAGGACTAGGTATTTTATTATTGCTCGTTGTTGGAGTGTAGGTGCTAGGATTTACGAATGATTGAGCAGCTGGCGTCATAAAATTCAGGTGCGGCATAAAGCCACTTTCCGTTCGATAGGCTTGATCAGGTGTTGGCATTTGATTCATATTAAAGCGTGAAGCGCCAACGTTGTACGGCTGATTGTTGTAAGGATAACCATAACCTTGATTGTTTTTATTCCCAAACATACCGTTGTCAGTTACTTTTTCCATCCAGAACATAGGTGTCCATATCGGCCAATTGTTGTCATCATAGCCTGAACCATAGCTATTAAAGTCTAAAAATGCATTGGCATTAAAACTAACTATAAATAAAGTTGCTATAAATAATTTTTTCATCAAAACCCCTTATTAAATTAGACTCAATTATAATACCAAACATGTCGATAAAACAGATATTACAATCACTTTTAGAGCAACGAATTTTGCTGCTCGATGGCGCCATGGGTACCATGATCCAAAAACACAAACTCAGTGAAGAAGACTATCGTGGCGAACGTTTTTCAGATTGGCACATTCTAGTGCAAGGTAATAACGATCTTCTATCACTCACACAACCAAAAATCATTTTAGATATTCATCGCTCATACTTAGAAGTAGGCGCTGATATTGTTGAGACCAATACTTTTAACGCCACAAAAACTTCCATGTCTGATTATCAGATGGAAGAGTTTGCCTATGAGATTAACGTAGAAAGTGCACGCCTTGCGAAGGCTGCCTGTGATGAATTCTCAACCGCTGATAAGCCTCGCTTTGTGGCCGGCGTAATTGGCCCCACTTCACGCACCTGTTCGCTCTCACCCGATGTTAATGATCCAGGCTTTAGAAATGTAACTTTCGACGAACTGGTTGAAGTCTACATGGATTCAACTCGCGGTCTGATTGAAGGTGGTGCAGATATTATTCTGATTGAAACCATTTTTGATACACTAAATGCCAAGGCTGCTATTTTTGCCGTACAAGAGGTATTTGAGCAAGATAACATCGAATTGCCAATTATGATTTCGGGCACCATTACCGACGCCTCAGGACGCACCCTATCTGGGCAAATGACTGAAGCCTTTTATAATTCACTGCGTCATGCTAAGCCCATCTCAATCGGCTTAAACTGTGCCTTAGGTCCTGATTTATTGCGCCAATACGTGGCAGAAATGTCGCGCGTCGCAGATACTTATGTATCTGCTCATCCAAATGCAGGCTTGCCGAATGAGTTTGGTGAGTATGATCTCGGCACCATTACCATGAGTAAACAGGTTGGCGAATGGGCAGAATCTGGTTTGGTTAATATCTTAGGTGGTTGTTGCGGCTCAACCCCAGAACACATCAAGTGCATTGCCGATGCGATTGAAAACCTGCCGCCTAGAAAAATTCCCAACATTAAACCCGAGTGTCGTCTTTCTGGCTTAGAAGCGTTCAACATTAGCGATGAGGCTTTATTTGTCAATGTTGGTGAGCGTGCTAATATCACCGGATCTGCCAAATTTAAGCGCCTAATTCTTAATGAAGAATATGAAGAGGCACTGGATATTTGCCGCGCTCAAGTTGAAGATGGCGCTCAAGTAGTTGACATTAATATGGATGAAGGCATGCTTGATGGTAAGGCGGCAATGGTTCGCTTTATGAATCTAATCGCCTCCGAGCCTGATATTTCCAAAGTGCCACTCATGGTGGATTCATCCAAATGGGAGATTATTGAAGCCGGCCTTAAATGTACGCAAGGCAAGGCAATTGTTAACTCTATCTCACTCAAAGAAGGTAAAGAAAACTTTGTTAAATACGCCCATCTTTGCAAGCGATATGGCGCAGCTATTATTGTCATGGCGTTTGATGAAGCTGGGCAAGCAGACACACAAGCACGAAAAATTGAAATTTGTACCAATGCCTATAACATCCTGGTAAATGAGGTTGGTTTTCCAGCTGAAGACATTATCTTTGATCCTAATATTTTTGCAGTAGCCACGGGTATTGAAGAACACAACAATTACGGTGTTGATTTTATCGAAGCCACTCGAGAGATCAGTAAAAACTTGCCATATGCCAAAATATCGGGCGGTGTCTCAAACGTTTCGTTTTCTTTTAGAGGTAACAACTCCGTACGTGAAGCCATTCACTCAGTATTTTTATATCACGCTATCAAGGCAGGCATGACCATGGGCATTGTTAATGCTGGCCAGCTGGTGGTCTATGATGACATTGATCCCGAGCTAAAAAAAGCAGTGGAAGATGTGGTGTTAAATACAGACAGCGAAGCAGGTGAGCGCCTAGTTGAGCTTGCACCCAAATTTTCCGGTACAGGGGAAGTTCAAGACAACAAAAAAGATTTAACATGGCGCACTTGGTCAGTCGAAAAACGCCTAGAACACTCTCTAGTTAAAGGTATTACCGAATTTATCGATGAAGACACAAAAGAAGCACTGGAAAAATTAGGCCGCCCTATTCTGGTGATTGAAGGCCCGCTAATGGACGGCATGAATGTGGTTGGCGATCTATTTGGCGATGGCAAAATGTTTTTGCCACAAGTGGTCAAATCCGCCCGTGTGATGAAAAAATCAGTGGCTTGGTTAGATCCATTTTTAGAAGCAGAAAAGCAAGAATGTGGTTCTAGAACCCAAGGCAAGATCCTCATGGCCACTGTTAAAGGTGACGTGCACGATATTGGTAAAAATATTGTTGGCGTCGTACTCTCTTGCAATAATTATGAAATTATTGATTTGGGTGTCATGGTGCCTGCTGAGACCATTCTTGAAACCGCTATTAAAGAAAAGGTGGATATTATTGGGCTTTCTGGCCTGATCACCCCTTCACTAGACGAAATGGTCTCTGTTGCCAAAGAGATGAAGCGCAAAGGTTTTGAATTGCCTTTAATGATTGGTGGTGCTACCACTTCAATTGCGCATACCGCGGTTAAGATTGAGCCGCAGTATGACAAAGGTGTGTTCTATGTTAAAGACGCTTCTAAGGCAGTTGGCGTTGCTACGTCATTATTATCAGATAAGCTTAAACCTGCCTTGGTTAGCAAAACCAAAGAAGAGTACGAACAAGTTCGCCTTAGACGTGCCAACAAAGGCAAAAGCAAGCTCATTAGTCTAGAGGCTGCTAGAAGCAACAAACCAAGCATTAAATTTGACAACATTAAGAAGCCTAACAAACTCGGTATTCACGTATTTGAAGATTACGATCTCAATGAAATATTTGAGTTTATTGATTGGGGTACCCTTCTTTCGCACTTGGGAGCTCGCAGGTAAATTTCCCGATATTCTCACCGATGAAGTGGTTGGTGAATCTGCATCGGAGCTTTTTAAAGATGCTCAAGTGTTATTCAAAAAAGTCATCGATGAAAAACTCTTGCAAGCGAACGCTGTGGTGGGTATTTTCCCGGCCAATAGTGTTAACGAAGATATTGAGCTAACGAACGAACAAGGTGAGGTGTTTATGACCCTTAACCACTTACGCCAACAACTCGACAAAAAAGGTAATACGCCTAATTTCTGTCTGAGTGATTTTATCGCCCCGAAAGACAGTGGCGTGCAAGATTACATGGGTGCGTTTGCCGTCACCACGGGTATTAATATTGATCCATTGGGCAGCAGCTTTTGAGGCTGAGCATGACGACTATAACTCGATCATGATTAAGGCGGTGGCTGATCGCTTAGCTGAAGCCTTTGCAGAAATGATGCATTATAAATTTCGTACAGAAATCTGGGGCTATAGCAATGAAGACTTCAACAATGACAATCTAATTGAAGAAAAATACCGCGGCATTCGTCCTGCGCCAGGCTACCCGTCGTGCCCAGAACACAGTGAAAAAGAAAAACTTTGGGATTTACTCGATGTTGAGAAAAACACCGGCATGACACTCACCAGCTCGTACGCGATGTTGCCAACCGCGTCAGTCAGTGGCTGGTATTTTGCCAATAAAGATTCGAGATATTTTGGTGTTGCCAAAATCAACCAAGAACAGGTTGAAAGTTACGCCAAACGCAAAGCGATTAGCATTGAGCAAGCTGAAAGACTACTCTCGCCCAACCTAGATTAGAATTTAGCTTAAGTTTTCAGGCAGCGCGTTAAATTCTGCCTTTTTACTATTAAACCAATTTTGCATATCCTTTGGGGTTTTCATCAGTTTTTGAATTTTTTCCATAGCCTCTAGATGCGCCCGGTCTTGTGCTTGAAACATTTCCATGCCGTGTTGCTTACTAAGCACCACCATTGCTTCAAAAGTATCTGCATGAAACTCCTTTTTACAAGCGCCACCTAACTGATTGCAATTCATTGTTTTCATGCTCAATCCTATTTTAAATTAAATTTATTTGTCTAATTCTATTGAATGAATACACTCAATTAAGCGCACAACTTGGCGTCTACAGCAGCCGTTACCACCAGTGGCGTAAGTTTGTTTTTGAACTTCTGCTACTGTCATCGCGCCATTGGCAATGGTGTTAATAACATCCATTTTGGGCACTTCGTTGCAAATACATAGATTTTTATCCAAATTTCGCTTAAGAATATCAGGCAACTTATCTAGCGGATTATTGACAAAATTAGACTTCATATAAATACATATGTCGATTTATTTTTGTGAAAATCCTTGCTGAACACTACCCTTAACAGGGCGAGAGAAAAAGGTTTTAGTTAAAGACTTGAGTGATAATTTTTCACTTCGATTCCAAGGCCATAGTGAAACCAGGCGAGCCATCGTACAATAGCCAAAAATTATTTGCGCCCAAGTGCCAATGCTTGGCACCCAGAACAGCCACTGCATAGCTTCTGGTAGCGAAATAATGAGTAATATTAAATACCAAAAACGCACTTGCACCGGAAAGGCTTTAAGGCTTTTTTCTCGAATAATATAGTGAGCAAGCTGAAAAGAGGTTAGCTCAATTGCCCAAACAAAACTCTGCTCATTGCCAAAAATGCCCATCGTTAATAGTACAGCAGTTGCTAGCCAATACCACCATCCAATATCTTTATATTCAATCATTAACATATGGTTTTTTCCTATCTTACATGTCAATAGGCATGCTTGAGGTTAAATTATAGCCAATTCAAAAGGGTTTTTAGTTCTTAAAAATTTAGGAAATAATGCAAATTAGATTAAAAATACCCTAAAAAAATCTTATTTTTTTCTAAAAGCAGACTTAAAACCCATTAAATGAAGATTTTTGGCTAGAAATTTCATTATTTTAAATTTTTTTATTCGCTATTTTAAAGTTATAAGAAAAAAACAGAAATTTTATGAATGACTTATTTCGAGCTCTCTTAAATCTTTAGCTAATTGATCAAGCGATGAGTTGATTAGCTTAAAAGCACCCTCAGCACCATACAATTTAGCAATTTCAAGCGCTTCATTAATCACAACTTTGTAAGGCACTTCAATACTATTTTGGAGCTCATACACACCTAAATAAAGCACAGCATGCTCAACTGAACCTAGCTCGTCTGTTTCTCTAGAGATAGTCGGAGCAATTAGCTCATCAAGCTCTATTCTGTTTTTTAAGATATTAATAAACAAATTAGAGAAGAAAGCTTTGGAAATCTTGCCTTCTTTTTGATTTAAGAACTGTTGCTCAATTTGTAAGACTTCACCACCCGATACTAGGTATTGATAAACTGCTTGCACTACGCGCTCACGAGAACGCTGTTTTGGAGTCTTAAAAGCCATAATACTAAAACTTCTGGGAATCTGCTTGCTTCATTAAATAAAGCATTTCGATCATAGCCATGGTAGCTTCTTCGCCCTTATTGCCTTTGTAACCACCGGCACGGCCAATGGTTTGCTCCATATTGGAGGTAGTTAAAACGCCGAATGCCGTAGGCACTTCATATTGATACGATACATCCGCTACACCACGTGCGCATTCATTACAAACAAAATTAAAATGCGGCGTTTCGCCATTAATCACAGCACCTAAGGTCACAATACCATCGTACAAATTTTTACTACCTACTTTTTGCCCGGCCAAACGCTTGGCTAATAGTGGAATCTCAAATGCACCCGGTGCATAAAATACATTAACGTTGTCTTTATCAATACCGTATTTATCTAGTGTTTCTTGTGCAGCAGTCAGGAGTTTATCGCCAATATCTTGGTAAAAATAACCAACAATAATGGCAACTTTTGAATCAACTAAAAAATCTTGATTGGCGCTACGGTCAAATTTAAATTCCATTGTTATCCTTGTTTCTTAGCATCAACATACTCACTAACCTCTAGACCAAAGCCTTTTAAGCCGTGTAGTTTTCTAGGGCTACCTAAGATTTTCATTTTCTTAACGCCAAGATCAGACAAAATCTGTGCACCAACACCATATGTTTTTATGTCATCGCCACCAATTTTATTAACTGCATTATCAATATTTTTTAAAATAGAGTTATCGGTTTGCTTTCTAAGCAACAAAAACACACCTGCATCATTTTTAGCAATATATTCAAGTGCAGCATCAACGCCAAAACTAGCTGAATTTTCTTGTAAAACATCTTTAAAAGTATCTTCCATGTGTACGCGTACACAAGTTTCACTGCTTTCATTGATATCACCTTTAACTAAAGCTAGGTGTGTTTCATTATGAATGCTGTCTAAAAATGAAATTAATCTAAATGATCCATGCTTAGTTTTAAATTCACGTTCATTAATACGTTCAATGGTTTTTTCATTCTCAACACGGTAAGAGATTAAGTCTTCAATCGTGCCCCACTTAATGTTGTGTTTTTTAGCAAAAATTTCTAAATCATCTCTACGTGCCATTGAGCCATCTTCATTAAGAATTTCTACAATGACTGAAGCTGGCTCAAGCCCTGCAAGACGTGCTAAATCGCAACCTGCCTCTGTATGGCCTGCACGAATCAAAACGCCGCCAGGTTGTGCCATCAGTGGAAAGATATGGCCAGGCTGTACAATATCAGAAGGCTTAGCATCTTTAGCAACAGCATCTTGTACTGTTTTAGCCCTATCTGCAGCTGAAATACCTGTGGTTACGCCTTCTACTGCCTCAATTGATACAGTAAAGTTGGTGCCATTGACATCATTATTTTGCGCCACCATGAGTGGTAAATCTAACTGCTTACAACGCTCTTGCGTAAGCGTTAGGCAGATCAAACCACGGCCATGTGTTGCCATAAAATTAATGTCTTCTTTGGTAACGGTTGCGGCAGGAATAATTAAATCACCTTCATTCTCACGATCTTCATCATCCATCAGGATGATCATTTTCCCTTGCTTGTAATCTTCTAAAATTTCTTCAATTGTGGCTTTCATGTAAATACCTATAAATTAGTCTTTATTTAATAATTGCTCAAGATGACGTGCAATAATATCAACCTCAAGATTAACCTTACTGCCTACTACTAACTCGCCTAATGTTGTCGCAATAAGCGTGTGTGGCACAATGTTAATATCAAACATTTCATCGCTAATATCATTCACCGTAAGACTCACACCATTAATACAAACAGAACCCTTTCTGGCAATGTATTTTACCAAATTCTTAGGTGTGCTAATCTTAAAACGCGTTGAATCGCCTTCACTGTATTTATCAATCACCTTTGCAACCCCATCAACGTGTCCGCTGACTAAATGCCCATCAATGCCTTGGCTGAGTCTAAGTGCTTTTTCAAGATTAACTGAATCACCAACTTCTAGATTACTAAAAACCGAACAATCAAGGGTTTCTTGGGAAAGATCAGCCTGAAAATAATCACCGCCAATTTCAACGGCTGTTAAACACACACCATTCACAGCAATACTATCGCCAATGGCAACATTAGAAAAATCCAAGTCTTTTGATTCAAAACGAAATACAGCACCCTTGTTGTGAACGTCTTTGGTTTTAATTTGACCAATGGCTTGAATAATGCCTGTAAACATATGAAATACCAATAATAAAGTGTGTTGATTTTACCTATTTGTCGAGTTTGATTAAATCTTTGTTTTCAAAGCAATAGCAAAAGCTAGATCCAAGCAATACAATGATCCAAGCAAGATAAACCCATAGCATGACCAACATTAATATAGATAATGTGCCGTAAATCAGTTCGTAAAGAGGAAAATATTGAATATAAGTAAACATAGCGTACTTAATGATCTCTAATAATACGGCCGCAATAATGCCGGCTTTTAGTGCATTGATAAAACGAATTTTTTCCAAAGGCACTGAGTAATAAAGCACAGCAAACCCAAGACTGGACAATGCAAATGGGGTGAAAATAGGTGCATATTCCATCACTGGCAAATCATTAAACAATTCAGATGCCATGGCATAGGAACTAAAAAACAAGGATGCGCCAACCAGTATTGGCCCTAAAAACAAAACAAATAGGTAGGAAACTAGGCCTTCCATCCAGTGTCTGTGATGATGATCGTGCCAAGTAAGATTAATACGCTTGTCAATTTCGTAGAGAAGTAATATCACTGCAAACACTAAAAAAATAGAAGTAAAGCCTTTTATGGCTTGTGCTTGAGCAATAAACTGCTGAATGTATTCTTGAGCCAGACCGACATTTTGAGGCAATAATTGCGCGAACAAAAATTGCTCTAAGTGTTGTTGAAAATCAGCAAAATAAGGGGAAAGTGAAAAAACACTCAGGCCAAGTGCTAAGCCAGGCACAACGGCAAACAAGGTATCAAAAGAAAGGATTGCTGCAGAATCAAAACCTTGGCGTTTAACAAACCTTTTTAACACTGCTTTAATCATTGATACTATTACTATCCTTGTGTTTTTAAATAGTCCTCATAGTTGCCAGAATAATAATGCATGCCATCTTCTTTAAGCTCAACCACTTTAGTTGAAAGCGAAGATACAAACTCTCTATCGTGACTCACGAATATCAGTGTACCCTCATAATTATCCAGTGCAAGGTTAAGTGCTTCGATTGATTCCATATCTAAGTGGTTAGTCGGCTCATCCATAACCAATACATTAGGCTTTTGCAGCATTAACTTTCCAAACAGCATTCTGCCCTTCTCACCACCAGAAAGTGATTTGACACGCTTAATAATATCATTCTTGCCAAATAGCATTTTTCCAAGAATACCTCGCATCGCTTGAATATCATCTTTTTCGCTTTTGAATTGGCTCATCCAGTCTAATACTGTCATATCCTGTTCAAAATCAGCAGTGTGATCCTGTGCGTAATAACCAATGTTAATGTTGTCACTCCACTTAATTTTTCCCTTATCAGCCTCTAATTCACCCACCAAAGTTCTTAATAAAGTAGTTTTACCAATACCATTTTGACCAATAATAGCAACACGCTCACCCACTTCAAACAAAAACTCAATATCTTTAAGTACATGAAGATCACCGAAGCTTTTATTAAGACCCGACACTTCTAAAATATTTCTATGTAGTTTTTGTGACTGATTAAAGATAATGTACGGACTTACTCTTGAAGAAGGCCTAATATCAGCAAGTTCAATTTTTTCCAACTGTTTTTGGCGTGATGTTGCCTGTTTAGCCTTGGATGCATTTGAAGAAAAACGCGATACAAAATGTTTAAGCTCCTTAATCTTCGCTTCTTTCTTAGCGTTATCAGTTTGCATTTTTTCTTGAATAGCGGTTGATGCAATCATGAATTGATCGTAGTTTCCTGGAAAGGTATTTAGTGCACCGTAGTCTAAATCAGACATGTGAGTACACACACCGTTTAAAAAATGTCGATCGTGAGAAATAATTACCATGGTGGCTTTACGGTCGTTCAAAACCCCTTCCAACCAGCGAATTGAATTAATATCCAAGTTGTTAGTCGGTTCATCCAATAATAAGATTTCTGGGTCTGAAAATAGCGCCTGTGCAAGCAAAATACGCAATTTCCAGCCAGGGGCAATTTCACTCATTAAACCGTAATGCTGATCTTCAGGAATGTCTAAACCCAATAACAATTCACTAGCGGATGACTCGGCCATATAACCATCCATCTCGGCAAATTCCATTTCCAGTTCAGCAACTTTAATGCCATCCTCTTCACTCATCTCTGGTAAAGCATAAATACGGTCTCTTTCTTTCTTAATTTCCCATAATTCTCTATGCCCCATAATCACAGTATCGACCACACGAAAGGATTCAAAAGCAAACTGGTCTTGACGCAAGATGCCTAGGCGCTCACCATCGCTAATACTAACTGTACCGCCAGAAGGCTTCAACTCTCCGGTCAAAATTTTCATAAAAGTTGATTTTCCGCAACCATTCGCACCGATTAAACCATAACGATTGCCACCTTGGAATTTGATAGAAATGTTTTCAAATAAAGGTTTTTCACCAAATTGCATGGTGATATTAGCAGTGGAAATCATAAGAGGCTCGCTATTTTACAAAAAGAAGTATTATCCCATAAAGCCCAACTTATGTACAAAAGTATATCCACTTAAACGAATGATATTTGAGTATAAAATACAATTTTAACCCAAGTAAGTTCACGAATGAAAACCGGCCTATTTCCCGATAAAAAACTATTAACAACGATTTTAGTTTTAATTGTATTTGGCTGGATTATGTCTTTCTCAGCATCACTTGGCAGCACTGGAAGTTATTCATATTTTTTTAAGCAAAGCTTCTTTATAGTATCGGGATTAGGCGTTGGTCTGTGGGTATTAAAAAAACCCGTTTCTTTTTTTAAAGAAAACTCACCTTTTTTTTATGGCGCTACACTGGTTCTGCTAATTTTGGTTTTTTTACCCGTTATTGGACACAGTGCAGGCGGTGCCACACGCTGGGTTAATTTTATATTGTTTAAATTCCAACCTTCTGAAATGATGAAACTAACCATGATTCTATTCATGGCAGGTTTTTTAATCCGACAAAAAGAAGACATACGAAAACCTCGATTAGGCCTTCTAAAAACCTTAGTTATCGTTGCCTTACCAGGAGCGCTACTCATGTTCGAAACCGACCTTGGCGCCACCATCATTATTACCGCCACGGCATTTGCTATGCTCTTTGCTGCAGGTTCTTACCTTAAAGAATTGGCCGTTATTTTTGTTACATTTGCAACCTCCTTTGGTATTTTTATCTATGGGGGATCCTGTTAGATCAAAAAGATTGGGGTTCATTTTGGCTTAATAATTTATGGGATAAGGGTGGTGTAGAACAAACAAGACAAGCACTAATCGGCATTGGTAGAGGGGACTGGACCGGCACAGGATTAGGGGCTGGTATTCAAAAATACGTTAAACTTTCAGAAGCCCACACTGACATGATTTTTTCCGTTATTGGTGAAGAATTAGGTATCGTTGGAATGATGTTTGTTTTACTTTGTTTTGCCTACATCCTCGGTAAAGGATTTAACATTGCTAAGGAAGCTTTAAAAAATGGCCGTAAATACTCCTCATACGTTGCCTTTGGAATTTGCACTTGGTTTTCCATGCAAGTCAGTGTTAACATTGCTATGAATCTTGGGCTAATACCGATCAAAGGTTTTACTCTTCCTTTGATTAGCTATGGTGGAAGCAGTATGATTTTTGCCATTGTTGCACTTGCTATACTGCTTAGAATCGACATGGAAAACAGAGCTGGATATGAAAAACAAAAGCACTTTGTCTAGCACGACAAAAAAAATCTTAATTATAGCTGGTGGAACTGGCGGTCATATATTTCCAGCATTAGCAATTGCAAACGAACTAAAAAATCACTCGGCCAAAGTCGAATGGCTAGGCTCGAATCGTGGTATGGAAAATACGCTTGTACCCAAGCACGGCATTACTCTACATACGGTAAGTGCCGTTGGTTTGCGTGGTAAAAGTATCTTAAACCTAATCAAGGCACCCTTCTTACTAAGCCTGGCTTTGTTTCAAACCATTAAAATCTTTATCAAACTAAAGCCCGATGTTGCACTTGGCATGGGTGGCTTCGCTTCTGGTATTGGCGGTGTAATTGCTTGGGTCTTTCGTGTTCCTCTAATCATTCACGAACAAAACTCCATCCCCGGCACTACCAATAAATTTTTATCAAAAATCGCTATTCAAACTTTTCAAGCATTTGACAACTCTTTTAATCAATCAGTCAATGCAATTACTTCTGGCAACCCAGTATTATTCAAGCCCAAAAAGAAAACCTCTACTAATAAAAAATTAAACCTACTGATTATTGGCGGAAGTCTAGGGTCTAAACCAATTAATGATGTTGTTACTAATTTGAACATTAGTATTAACATTTGGCACCAAACTGGGAAACTTCATTTGGATGCAGTTAAATCACAATACAGACGTTCAACAGCAAAAGTAGATGACTTTATTGAAGACATGGCAAAAGCCTACGCTTGGGCAGATTTAGTACTTTGTAGAGCAGGAGCAATGACAATTTCAGAACTAATGTTGTCCGGTACAGCCAGTATCTTAATACCCCTTCCACATGCTATTGATAATCACCAATTTTACAATGCAAGAATTCTAGCAAAGAATAATGCTGGCATACTAATCGAACAAAAGAGCTTAGACACACAACTACTAGAAAAAACAATCTTAGAATTAAATACCAAGACGATTAACAGTATGAATAAAAATGCACTGAAACTCGCCAAACCAAATGCGGCTAAACAAATTTCTGAGTTTATTTTAGATCTTTAAAGGCTAATGATGTTGATGCATATTAATGCCCAAACCCTTAAATAGTGCTTCATCGGTGCTTTGAGTAACATTAGGTGTAGTCAGCAGTTCATCACCATAAAAAACAGAATTTGCCCCAGCAAAGAAGCACATAGCCTGCATAGACTCAGACATATCATTTCTACCCGCCGAAAGTCTAACCACTGACTTTGGCATCAGAATCCTTGCAACGGCAATACTCCTTACAAAATCAACCTCACTAGGTCTATCCATAGACTCAAATGGTGTGCCAGGAATAGGCACTAAAAGATTGATTGGCACACTATTTGGATGTACAGCCATATTGGCCAAAGTTTGCAACATAGAAGCTCTGTCTTCAACACTCTCTCCCAAACCTAAAATACCACCACTACAAACATTGATACCTGCTTTTTGCACATGATCAATGGTATCCAATCGATCTTGAAATTCACGCGTAGTGATTACATTCGAATAATGTTCCTTTGAAGTATCGATATTATGATTGTAATAATCCAACCCTGCTTTTTTTAATCGCTCAGCTTGCTTATCTGTCAACATTCCAAGCGTTACGCAAGATTCCATGCCTAAACCTTTAACTTCTTTGATCATCTCAATAACTAGATCAAGACTTTTATCGGTAGGATTACGCCAAGCGGCGCCCATACAAAAACGCTCAGAACCTAATTCTTTGGCTTTTTTAGCTGCACTAATAACTTGATTTAGCTGCATAAGGCTCTCACGTTCAAGGCCCGAATCATGCTTTGAGCTTTGTGAACAATAAGAACAATCTTCAGGGCAAGCACCTGTTTTAATGTTTAAAAGTGATGAGACTTGCACTTTATTTGGATCAAAGTTTTCACGATGAATACTGTGCGCCTTAAAGAGTAAATCGTTAAATGGCATTGAAAATAAATTTTCAATTTCTTCTAGCTTCCAATCATGTCTAAGTTGCGTCATAAAATATTAATATACATTGATTGGTTGCTTATTTTAACGCAAGCATTTTCCATTAGGCATTAAAAAAGCCGTACAAAAGTACGGCCTTTTTTATTTATGTTTTTAGATTGACTAGCAACTGTAGTACATATCAAACTCAACAGGATGTGGAGAAGCACGTAGTGCTGTTACCTCAGTCATCTTAAGCTCAATAAATGAATCAATAACATTATCAGTAAACACACCGCCTGCTTTTAAGAATTCACGGTCTTTATCCAGAGCATGAAGCGCTTGATCTAAAGAGCTACAAACCTTAGGAATTAAATCTTTTTCTTTTTCAGTTAACTCGTACAAGTCTTCATCACCTGGCTTACCTGGATCAATTTTATTTTTGATACCATCAAGGCCGGCCATCAACATTGCAGCGAATGCTAAGTATGGGTTTGCTGTTGGATCTGGAAAACGAACTTCAATACGACGGCCTTTTGGATTAGACACAAAAGGAATACGAATCGCAGCAGAACGGTTCTTAGCTGAGTAAGCTAACATTTCTGGTGCTTCAAAACCTGGGACTAAACGCTTGTAAGAGTTAGTTGATGCATTGGTAAACGCATTTAGCGCTTGAGCATGCTTGACGATACCGCCAATGTAATGCAGTGCCATTTCACTTAAATTACCATATTCATCACCATCAAACAAATTTTTTCCGTCTTTTGCAATGGATTGATGAACGTGCATACCATTTCCATTGTCAACCGCGATTGGCTTAGGCATGAATGTTGCAGTTTTGCCGTACATGTGTGCTACGTTATGTACACAGTATTTTAAGATTTGAGTCTCGTCTGCTTTTTTAACTAGGGTGTTAAATAGTGCACCAATTTCACATTGACCTGCTGTGCCCACTTCGTGGTGATGCACTTCAGTGGTTACGCCCATCTCTTCAATGGCCAAACACATTTGTGCACGCAAGTCGTGTAAAGAATCCACTGGAGGGACAGGAAAATAACCACCTTTAATTCTTGGTCTATGTCCTTTATTGCCACCCTCTAAATCAGAACCAGATTCCCAGTCTGCTTCTTCAGAATGAATCTCATAAAACGCCTTACCAAGGCCAAAGCCTGTATCCCACTTTACGCTATCAAAAATAAAAAACTCTGGTTCATTACCAAAGTAGGCTGTATCACCAATACCTGTTTCATTTAGATATGCTTCAGCGCGCTTAGCAATAGAACGAGGGTCTTTTTCATAGCCTTTCATATCATTTGACTCAATAATATCACAAGTAATATTTAAAGTTGACTCTTCAGTGAATGGATCTATTACTGCCGTTGCAGTATCTGGCTTCATAATCATATCTGATTCATTAATTGGCTTCCAACCGGCGATTGAAGAACCATCAAACATCTGGCCTTCTTCTAATTTATCAGCATTAATTTGATGTGCTGGTACACTTACGTGCTGTTCTTTACCAATGGTATCGGTAAAACGGAAATCAATGAATTTAACTTCATTGTCCTTAATCATCTTCATTACATCTTTAGCAGACATATCTTCTCCTATTTTTTTAACTGTTATATTTACTGACAATCATTGTCAAACAGCCTGCGCCGTTGCAAGCAAAATTCTTGTTGGTTTTATTGTTATATTATGTAAAGCTGTTATTTACAATAAAAACAGCGCACAATTCTACCCTATTTTCTCCACAAGTAGAATAATCTCATCGGATTTTTGTGTAATTTCAAGTACTTTATGTCCATGCACTTTGCACCAAGCAGGTATGTCGTGCAACACACCAGGGTCGGTGGCTAGCATTTCGATCAAATCACCCTTATCAACAGTATCAATCATCTCACCCAGGCGAATTACCGGCATTGGGCAAAGCAATCGTTTGGCGTCAATAGTGTGCTTCATACAGGCTATTTGAGGCCTAGCCAATCTTGAGGCTGAATATAGCGCTCGTACAATCTAGCTTCCTCGCTACCCTCTTCAGGCTCGTACTGATACTCCCAACGCACTAACGGTGGCAATGACATAAGAATGGATTCGGTGCGACCACCAGTTTGCAAACCAAACAACGTACCACGGTCATACACTAGGTTAAATTCCACGTAGCGACCACGGCGATACAGCTGAAACTGTCTTTCACGTTCACCATACGACGTATCTTTACGCTTCTGCACAATCGGTCGATAAGCTTTAATATAGCCATTTCCAACACTTTGCATAAAAGCAAAGCACTCATCAAACCCACCTTCATTTAAATCATCAAAAAACAGTCCGCCAACACCACGTTGTTCGTCACGATGCTTCAGGTAAAAATAATCATCACACCATTTTTTATATTTTGCATACACATCTTTACCAAACGGATCACAAGCCTCTTTAGCTGTTTGATGCCACAAAATTGCATCTTCATCAAAGCCGTAATACGGGGTTAAATCAAAGCCGCCACCAAACCACCAAATCGGATCTTCGCCTTCTTTTTCTGCGATAAAAAATCGAACGTTCGCATGTGAAGTTGGCGCGTAAGGGTTGTGCGGATGAATCACCAAAGACACACCCAATGCCGTAAAGCTCCGTCCTGCTAATTCAGGCCTAAGTGCCGTGGCTGAAGCCGGCATATTATCGCCACGCACAAGGGAAAAGTTAACACCTGCTTGCTCAAACACAGCGCCATCAGTTAGCACACGAGTTAAGCCACCGCCAGCTCCTCCCTCCTTTTTCCAGTTGTCTTTAATAAAGCTAGCCTTGCCATCAACTTGCTCAAGTTGAGTGCATATATCAGACTGCAATGCCAGCAAATATTTTTTAACCTGATCAATCATCTAAGGCGCTCTCCCGTTTCTAAATTAATAATTCGTGATGGCGAGTTATTATAGTTTTTCGGGGCAATCATAAAGTCCAATTCTCCTTTAAAAAACACATTTAAATTCAGCACGCTAGTGGCGCTGTGTTTTCCAGTCGTATTGGCGCTACTTGAAACCAGCGCACTGTTGGTAGCCTTGCACAACTCTGCAATCAAGGCGTTATCAGTTAGTCTAATCGCCACCGTACTAAACTCACCTGTCAATAGTTTAGATATTTTTGAGCTTGCCTTTAGTAAATAAGTGGTGGGTGCACCGGTATTTTTAATCGATTTTAATTGCGACACATCCGCCACATAATCTTCAAGATAACGCACATCACTCGCCAGTAGAATTAACCCTTTAGCGGCAGATCTTTGCTTGATTTTTAGCAATCGATGCATTGAATGCTCAAACCTTGGTAAACAACTCAAGCCTTGAATGGTATCGGTAGGATGGCTAATCACCCCACCTGCTTTTAAATACTCAGAAGCCAGTCTAGCTTTAAAATTCATGATGACTTTTTTGCCCTTGGATGGCACTTATCATACACCTTCGACAACTCTAAAAAATCAAGGTGTGTATACACCTGGGTTGATTTAATACTCTTGTGCCCCAAAAACTCTTGCACCGATCGCAGATCATGGCTCGACTGCAAAAAATGCGTTGCTGCCGCGTGGCGCAACATGTGCGGATGAACGTTCACCTTAATACCAACGGACAATGCCCTGTTTTTAATAATATTTTGCACGGTTCTAGTGCTAATTCGCTCTTGTCTATTATTAACAAACAAAGCCTTGTTCGTATGGCTTGTCTTTTGCAAATAACGATTGATCGATTTTTGTGCTGATTCACCCAACGGCGTATAGCGTACTTTTGAGCCTTTACCCATCACTCGCAAAAATCCCTGACTTGCATCCACGTCTTCAATATCTAGCCCCACCAATTCTGACACTCTTAATCCACAAGAATAAAGCACTTCCACCATTGCAGCATCTCTTAGCTCTGAGAATGCACTCGACTTAGGTGTTAGCATTTGTACCAGCCTTTCATAATCCAGTGTTTTGGGTAAGCTCTTTGCAACCTTAGGTGATTGCAAGCCTTGAGCACAATTAACCTCAAGCAAGCCTTGATTAACCAAATAAGATAAAAAACCTCTAATCGAAGACAAATGCCGCCTAATAGTACGACCACTAATGTTTTGATGACGCATCGTCATTACAAATAGATTCAGGTTTTCACTGCTCAAACTCGCCCATCTTTCCACACTTTGCGTCTGAGTAAAGGCTAGTAATTTTTGCAAATCTCGCGCATACGCTTGCTGAGTATTCAGCGCATATCCACGCTCAACTTTTAAATACAAAATAAACCGATTGATTTGTTTTTGCATTTTTAGTTGATTTTTTTCACTTTGCCCATATCAATGTATTTTACGTCAAACAAAAGGACAATATAAATGACTGCAAAGAGCGCAAAGACAAAAAGCACCAAAAAAACTCATGCTTTCCAAACCGAGGTCTCACAACTTCTACATTTAATGATTCATTCTTTGTATTCCAACAAAGAAATATTCCTAAGAGAGCTTATCTCAAACGCCTCTGACGCTATTGATAAGCTTAAGTTTGAATCCCTATCCAACGACAAATTAGTCGAGGGAAAAGAAGATCTACAAATTCACGTATCTGCCGACAAAGACGCCGGCACCGTCACCATTAGTGACAACGGCATCGGCATGACACAAGACGAAGTCATGGAAAACATTGGTACCATTGCAAATTCAGGTACGCAAAAATTCTTAAAAAACCTAGACGAGAAACAAGCTCAAGACTCTAATCTAATTGGTCAGTTTGGTGTTGGTTTTTACTCTGCCTTTATTGTTGCCGATGAAGTAACTCTAAGCACCAGAAAAGCAGGTGATGCTAAAACTAAAGGCACGGTTTGGTCATCAAAAGGCAAAGGTGAGTATTCATTAGAAACCACCAAAGTAGAAGATTTTGGTACCACAATCACGCTTCACATCAAAAAAGAAGAAAAAGAATTCTTAGACGACTATCGCTTACGTTCAATCATTTCAAAATACTCTGATCACATTACCATTCCAATCATGATGATCAAACCATCAGAAGACGATAAAGAAATTGAATACGAAAGTGTTAATAAAGCCAATGCATTTTGGACACAAGACAAAAAAAGCCTAAAACAAGAAGACTACGATGAATTCTACAAATCATTAACTTACGATTTCGAAGGCCCACTAACGCAGCTACACAATAAAGTTGAGGGTAAATTAGACTACACCTCTTTATTGTTCATTCCTAAAAAAGCCCCGTTCGACATGTGGGAGCCAAAGCGCAAAGGCGGTATTAAGCTTTACGCTAAGCGCGTGTTCATCATGGAAGACAACGAAGAGCTTATGCCTTTGTACCTACGTTTCATCAAAGGTGTGATTGATACGGCCGATTTGTCGCTTAACGTTTCTCGTGAAATCCTGCAAAGCAACAAAGTGGTTGATGCTATTCGAAAAGCTTCGGTTAGTAGAGTTTTAAAAGAATTAGAAAAAATGGCTAAAAACAAGCCAGAAAAATACGCTGAATTTTGGAAAGAATTTGGCATGGTGATGAAAGAAGGTGTGGTTGAAGACTCTTCTAATAAAGACAAAATTGCTTCTCTGTTGCGTTTCACCACCACCAAATCAGACGGCGAAAATCAAACCGTGTCACTGGCGGATTACATCGAGCGTATGGGTAAAGATCAAAAAGACATCTACTACGTTACTGCTGAAACTTACGCTGCCGCTAAAGGCTCTCCTCATTTAGAAATCTTCAAGCAAAAAGACATCGAAGTACTGCTTCTGTCTGATCGCGTTGATGAGTGGATGGTTAATAACTTTAACGAGTTTGAAGGCAAAAACCTTAAATCAATCGCCAAAGGTGATTTAGAAGGTTTGGACTCTAAAGCAGAAAAGAAAGAAAAAGAAAAAGCCGCCAAAGGTTTTAAAAAGACCCTTAAAGAAATGCAAAAAATTCTTGACTCTCAAGTTAAAGAAGTTAAAGTGTCGTCTCGCCTTAGCGAGTCCCCTTCTTGTTTAGTAGCCGATGAAAATGAAATGGGAGGCAACATGGAAAGAATCATGGCTTCACTAGGTCAAGACGTACCTGAAACCAAGCCAATTCTTGAAATCAACCCAACTCATCCGCTGGTTGAAAAGCTCAAAACCAAAGTTGATGAAGACATTGTAAGAGTATTATTTGATCAAGCGGTTTTAGCAGAAGGCGGGCAACTCAAAGACCCTGCTGAATTTGTTAAGCGCATGAATAAGCTTATTAAATAACAACAGTTAAGCAATAAAGCTAAAAGCCCGATTTTTCGGGCTTTTTTTAATGTATTTTCATTATTTCCGATATTTCCTAAGGCGAATCAATAAAACCTTCAAAACAAGTGATTTTAGGGTTTAAATCAGCCGTTTAAAGGTGTTTTAGACTGGTTTTATCACTCATTTCAATAATTTGCTATTTTTTAAAGGGCCTGATATTTCTTAAAATTCCTCTAAATATTGCCACCTCTTCTTTTTCAGGCTCAGAACGTCCAAAAAATCGACGTAATCGGCGCATCAGCAACTCTTTAGGGCGCTTATCTTCAAAGTATTCAATGTGTTCTAGCACTTGAGTAAGATGAGTGTAGAAGCCTTCCAACTCATCAAAACTAGCAAGCTCATTACTGCTTTTTTCAAATTCTGTCGTGGTATTAGAAATGTAGTTTTGATAAGCAAACACTTGAATAGCAGAGGCAACATTTAGTGAGAAATAATTAGGGTTGCCAGGAATGGTCATGAGTATTTGACACAGGTCTAACTCCTCGTTGGTAAGGCCGTATTTTTCTGTACCAAACACCACTGACACTTCTTGGCCTTCAGTGGTAGTAGCCTGTTGGATCTCACTACATGCACCAACAACATCCATTTGTTTCCATTTAATATTACGCTGACGGGCACTAGCACCAATCACCAAATGTGACCCTTGTAGCGCTTCTTCAAGCGTTTCACAAACCACAGCATTGGCCAACAAATCGTCTGCACCGCTAGCACGTGCCGTAGCTACTGCCGATGGATAGCCTTTTGGATTCACCAAATACAGCTTTGATAAATTCATATTTTTCATCGCTCGAGCAGCCGCGCCGATATTACCTGGCTCAGTGGTATTAACCATAACCACTCTCACGCTATCAAAGAAGGTATCTATATTAGACATGATTAGCTAAAAATGATTAAAATTACCAACTTTTGCACTTCTGTTTTTACCTATAGCACAGTGGCTATGGATTACAAACAGGAAGTTTAAATTTGATAATTTTTCCATATTTTTATTCAAACCCTGTCTAATACAGAGACCTTCAAAGGTATAATTTATTTCTTTTTGCATTTGTCTATTTAATTATGAATCCTACGCTTAATATTGCTGTTAAAGCCGCTCGAAAAGCTGGTGACATCATTCTTAGATACCACAATCAAATCGACCTTTTAACGATTGAAAACAAGGCTGTTAATGACTTTGTTTCGGAAGTTGATAAGGCTGCTGAAGATGCCATTATAGACGAGTTAAAATATGCCTTTCCCGATCATTCTATCTTGGGTGAAGAAAACGGTGAAATTGCAGGTAAAGACAAGCGTTTTGTTTGGATTCTTGATCCACTAGATGGTACCACTAATTATCTTCATGGCTTTCCACAATATGCAGTATCGATTGCTTTGTATGAAAATGATGAGCCCACTCATGCCGTGGTTTACGACCCGTTTAAAGAGGAGATGTTCACCGCCTCAAAAGGTGATGGCGCATACTTAAACGAGCAAAGAATTCGCGTGACTAACACTCAAGGTTTTAAAGATACACTGATTGGCACAGGATTCCCATTTAAAGAGCCACAGCACTTAGATGCCTATTTGGCAATGTTTAAAGCCATTCACCCAAAGGTTGCAGGTATTCGCCGTGCGGGCTCTGCTGCGCTTGATTTGGCTTATTTAGCCGCTGGAAGAATGGATGGGTTTTGGGAGATTAAACTCAACATTTGGGACATTGCTGCTGGTGTGCTTTTGGTTAAAGAAGCCGGTGGTTTTGTGGGTGATTTTTCAGGGCGTGGGAAATACCTAGAAACCGGCAATGTAGTGGCTGGTAATGAAAAAGTTTTTAAAGAAATTCTAAAGACCATCCACCCGCATCTCACACATGACTTACAAAGGTGACAGGCAAGGCCTGTCACCCACAGTGCTAATCCAATTCTAGCGTTAACTGCTCGCCATTTAAGGCTTTAGTACTTTCACTCATTAAATACACAATGGCTGGGGATATACTCTCTGGTGTTGGATTGTTATCGGCATTTTCTGCCGGATAGGCCGTTTGTCGCATTTTGGTACGCATGCGCTTTGGATCCAGTGAATTAACCCTAATGTTGGTTTTTTCAAGTTCTTCAGATAAGGTTTTACTCAAGCCTTCAATGGCAAATTTACTCACACCATAAGCGCCCCAATAAGCTCTGGCACTACGCCCTACCGAAGAGGATAAGAATAAAATACGAGCATCGTCTGACTTGTTCAGAACAGGGATTAAGAATTGTGTGAGCATAAACACTGCGTTGACATTAATTTGCATGGTGGAATACCAAAGTTTAATGTCGTATTGCTCAATCGGCATCATCGTGCCGATAATACTGGCATTATGAATAAGTCCGTCCAATTGGTCAAAATTCTCTAGTAAATTTGCTTGTAATTGCTCATAATGCTCAGGCGTTGCTCCTTCTAAATCGAGTGGATAAAGTACTGGTTCTTGATAGCCAAGGTCAACCACTTCATCGTATACACTTTCTAACGAGCCCAGATCGCGCCCAAGCATAATTACAGTTGCGCCTGCTTTGGCTAAATCAAGCGTCATCGCCCTTCCAAAGCCACGATTGGCGCCGGTTACTAAAATCACTTTATCCGTTAGTTCGCCTTTAGCAACCTGGTAATCAGTTGAAATATTCATCTAACTTAACTCCTTTTTGCTTTGCACACCGAGTTCTTTTAGTTTTTCAGCACGACCAATGAGATTGCCTTTCCCGCCCGAGAGTTTACCACGTGCCTCTTTGTAGCTGCTCTGCGCTTTATCAAGGTGTTTTTCAATGTCGTCCATGGATTTAATAAAGCCAAATAATTTATCGTACATTGCACCTGCCTGTCGGGCAATTTCTTCAGAGTTTTGATTTTGGCGCTCAGTTTGCCAAATATGGTGCACGGTTTTAAGACTCATCATTAATGTTGATGGCGATACTAGGACGATATTTTTCTTCAGTGCAAGCGTGAATAAATCTGGCTTTTGATCAAGCGCTACTAATAAGGCTGATTCGATAGGAATGAATACAAAAATAAAATCCAACGTCAGTACGCCTTCGAGGTTTTCATACTCTTTAATGCTGATGCCGTTAATGTGCGCCTCAACAGATGCTACGTGAGCTTTAAGCAGCGACTTGTCCGACTGGTTGGTAATGTAATCTTTATAAGACTTAAGAGAGACTTTTGAATCAATAATAATGTCTTTATCTTCAGGCAAGTGCAGTATGACATCGGGTTTAAAGGCTTCACCTGCTTCATTTTTAAGTTGTTTTTGTGTATCAAACTCATGCCCTTCTCTAAGACCAGAACTGGATAAAATAGAGCTTAGAATCATCTCGCCCCAATCGCCCTGTTGTTTGTTGTCGTAAGTTAATGCATTGGTTAAATTTTGAGTGGTTTCTTGCGCCTCAAAACTGACTTTTTTTAAATTTTCAATTTGTGCCGATAAGGTGGCACGCTCCTTAACTTGATCGGTGGTGATGGATTCAATTTTGTCTTTAAATTCTTTTAGCTGAGTTTGTAGCGGTGTGAGCAATTCAGTGTTTCTGCTTTGCAACTCAGCGCGGTCATTTTTAAGAATATCCGTTGCCACGGCTTTAAAGTCTTTACTCATTTGATCCTTGCCAATACCAATCAGATCAACTTGATGCTGGTAGGTTTTCTCTTGCTCCTGAAGAGAGACCTCCAAATGAATAACGTCACTTTTAAAACGCTGTATTTTGGAATTTAGCCAAAAATACACGCCAATTGCACCAACTAGTAAACCCAATAATAAACTCAATACATCCATCAATATTCCTCTAAATAATCTTTAACAAATCGCTAGGCTTGTCAATCAAATAATCATAATTCCAATCCGGCTCAATTTTCCCATAACCATAGCTTACTGCAACGGTTTTAATGTTTGCACTTTGCCCTGCTAAGATGTCATTTTTATCATCGCCAACAAACAAACATTGCTGTGGGGTAGTTGCTAATTGTGAACACGCGTACAAAAGCGGTGCGGGGTGCGGTTTGTTGTGCTCTAAGGTATCTCCACACACTACCACATCTGGCTTTAATCTTAACTTTTCTAACAACAAATGCGTCAAATTTTCAGGCTTGTTGGTAACAATGCCCCAAAACATTTTTTGGTCTTTAACAAAGGCAATTAGCTCGTCAATGCCTGTAAAGGTTTTTGAATTTCTAGCAATGTTATCCGTATAGATACTTAAAATTCTTTGGTGCCTATCAATAAAATCAGGGTGAGACTCATCACAATCAAAACCAAACTTGATAAGCGCCTTACCGCCTAATGAAACCAATGGTTTAATTTGATCGTAAGGTTTTTCACTCATGCCATTTTCTAATAACAAAGCATTGAGCGCATAAGCCAAATCAGGTGCGGTATCAACGAGTGTGCCGTCTAAATCAAAAAGAATGGTGCTAATGTTCATATAAAACCGTTAAAATTTAACGTTACAGATTATAACGTTACTAAGAATTTTCCATGCTGTTTTTGAGATCATTATTGTATTTTTTAGGTTCAACCATTATTTTGATAATTTTGGTTGGTAGCGCATTGATTTTATTTTTTTTACCGCTTAAATTTCGTTACGCTATTTTATCCAAATGGTCGATGTTTTGCATATGGTGGCTGCGCATCACCCTTAACATCCAACTTAAAGTGATTGGCAAGCAAAACATTCCCAAGCAAGCTTGCGTGATTGTTTCTAATCACCAATCAACCTGGGAAACCCTTGCATTGCAAACCATTTTTCCACAACAAACTTGGGTACTCAAGCAAGAGTTACAATGGATTCCGGTTTTTGGTTGGGGTTTATCTCTTTTAAAACCCATTATTATTGACCGTGGTGAAAAACTAAAAGCACTTAAAAAAGTCATTAAACAAGGTGCTGAGAGAATTGCTAAAGGTGTTTTTGTAGTGGTGTTTCCCGAAGGAACGCGCCAACCTTATGGGCAACTAGGAGAGTACCAAAAAGGTGGAGTTGCTATTGCCAAAAAAACAGACTGTGATGTGATTCCCATTTATCATAATGCGGGTAAACTTTGGCCAAAGGGTAGCTTTATTAAAAGCCCTGGAACTATTACGTTAACGATTGGTAAGCCGATTAGCGTGGCGGGAAAATCAGCCTCAGTACTCACTAAAGAGATTAGAGATTGGACGAAAAATCAGTCGTTAGTTATTAACAAGTAAGCGATCCAACAAGCTATCGTATTTAATACGATTTTTGTGATAATCGATTGATGCCTGAGTGTAATCAATCAGCAGTTCTTGATGATCATCTTGCTCGTTAATCACAAAACGTATGTTTCCACTGCCTTCAAGAAAATCCTGAAACTCGCTTTGAGAATCCATTGTTTCGCGTTCGTTCATTTGCACTTTGTACAAATTCAGCCTTTTAATACCTTGTTTTAATTCGGTAGTGAGTTTTTGTGCGTCGGACAAAATATCGTCAAATTTATCTTTGTACTTGAGTTCTAATTGACGACGCTTAAGTCTGTATTTGTCAAGATAGACTTGATTACTCACATTGCCCGTCAAAGGGTAGGAAAATTCTAATTTTGCCTCATATTCAGTTTCACTGGAATCTGAATAGGTTGAATAGTTGCCTTTGTTGTCGTCTCTTAATGCGCTGATTGTAAAGTCAAACTCGGCCAGTTCTGAATTTTGATAAGATTCGATGTAGCGTTTATTTTTCAATTGCTCAATTTCAATGCGTTGAATGTCACGAATGGATCTTTCACAATAACCGTATAAATCGCTAACCAGTCTAGGTTGAATATCCCAATCAATTTTTAGTGGGTTTTTATCAAGATTAACACGGCTTAATAAGACTGACAATGTTTTTTGTTCAGCTTGTAGTTTTGATTCTACCTCCAACAATAAACGCTGTGTTTTGTTAATAGAGCGCTGCAAAGTTAGAATGCTACTTTTGCTCCCGCCTTTAATTTTAAGTGTTTCTAATGTTTCCTGAGACAGTGCTAAGCGGTTTTTAACAATTTCAACTTGAGCGTCAAAATTAACCCAATCTAAAAATATCATTAATTTTGCTTCAATAAAATCTTCTTTAACCTCGGCCAATACCAGCTTTTCATCTTCAAAATCCATAACCGAAAGGTCGTAAGTTTTTTGATCGATAATGCCACTTTTGTTTTTAAGCAGTGGCAGTGTCCAGCTTATTTTTAAATCATCCAGATACTCAGTGGTATTTTTATCGGTTTGATAGCCGATTTTATCGTGCATTGACTCGTCTTTAACAGGTAAAGATTTATCGTAAGATATGTTTAGTTCCGAGCCATTATCAAAAAACTTCTTGGTTAAATCGGTGGATATTTTCTGAACGTCTTGACTGGTTTCGCGTGCATAATCTATGCCAGAAGTGTAATTTCTTTTTATCTTATCTTTTTCGATACGGCCAATTTCGCCCGAGATGTCCCATGTCCAATCACCGTAATTAGCCCTGTCACCGTCCATCTCTATTTTTTTAATGGTAAGGTTGATTTGCTCTTTTTCAAAAAAAGCGTGGTTGTCTAATAGTGATTGAACAAATTCAGATTCGGTTAAGGCATTAACCGAATGACTGAATAAAAATAAAATTAGAAACTTAAGTGTAATCTTGTGCATTAAAAATTTTACAAAAAAGCTCGGCGGTTTTTTTAGTGTCGTATAGTGCGGAATGCGCTTTGGCATCATCCCATTCAATGTTAGCAACACGCATGGCTTTAGCTAGTACGGTTTCGCCGTAATAAAGTGCTGATAGACTTACTGTATCGATGGTTGAAAATTGATGAAAAGGGTTTTTGAGTTTAGATCGGTTGCTCGCTGCGTATAAAAAACCCAAATCAAAAAAAGCATTGTGCCCTACCAATATTGCGCGGGTACATTCTTCTTCTTTCATTTCAGCTCTAGCTGTTTTAAAAATTTCACCTAAAGCTTCTTTTTCACTCACTGCCATACGAAAAGGATTGTTGACATCAATGCCATTAAACTTTAGTGCGCTTGGATCAAGATTAGCACCTTTAAAGGGTTCTATATGAAAGTGCCGAGAATCTTTTGGGTAATATACACCTTTGTCATCAATACCGATGATGATGGCACAAATCTCAAGCATGGCATCGGTTTTATCATTAAAACCACCAGTTTCAATATCAACAACTACTGGAAGATAACCTCTAATTCTGTCTTTGATTTTCATTATTTAACGTCTTTAAAAAAGATTGAAGAATTGCGCTGATGATCAAATAATGCTTGGCGCCTCTTGGGAATCTTATCAATGCTCGTTTGCACAAAACCATTATTAACAAACCACTGTTGGTTGTATTTGGTTAATGCAAAAATTTTGGAAAAATTGGAAATGCGCGCTTTTTGCATGATCTTATCGAGTAACTTAGTTGAAAAACCTTGGTTTTGAGCGTCTTTTGACACCGCTAAGGCATAAATTTCACCCATTTCACCCTCTTTACAGTCTTTTAAGCCTACACATGCAACAAGCTTATCAAAATTTCGTAAAAAAACGAAATCATCAATATTTTCAGCTATTTGATCATAAGTTCTGGGCAAAATTTTACCTTCCTCTACAAAAGGCTTGATTAAGCTCAAGATTTGCTCTACCTTATCCAATTTGAAGTTTAAAAGTTAATCGAAACGCACTATTTTAGTCTAAAATTTAATGTTTTTTAGCAAACGAATACATTATGTGCAATACGAGAAAATATTCTTCACAAGTTGTTGATGGCTATGAACGTGCACCAAGCCGTGCCATGCTTTATCCAGTAGGTTTTGAAAAGGAAGATTTTAACAAGCCACAAGTTGGTATAGCAAGCACTTGGTCGATGGTTACACCTTGTAATATGCACATTGATAAACTCGCTGATGAAGCCGAAAAAGGGGTTAACTCTGCTGGTGGTAAAGTTGTATATTTAATACAATTACCGTTTCAGACGGTAATTTCTATGGGCTCTGAAGGCATGAAGTACTCTTTAGGTTCCTCGTGAAGTGATTGCCGATTCAATGAAACGTGGTGGTTGTCAGGGTTTTGATGTGT
>GG730026.1 GCA_000205985.2 uncultured Candidatus Thioglobus sp.
GCAGGATGTCGATCCACCTCTGGAATATCCAATGACAGATATGAGGTCACTCCTGCGAATGCTCATCTATAGAATAAAGCTCGGATCTGCGCAGAGCACGAGCATCTCTACTCTGCGTCGTCACCACCGGAGAGGCTAACTCCTTAGTATCTCGGATATGTCCAAGGTGAAATTCGTGCAGCAATTTTCCATCTCATCTTTCTGTTCATCATTAGTTAGATCTTTACGATATTCAAGAATTGCAAGAATGTTATTCTCTACAGATAGTTTTCTAAATACAGATGGTTCTTGTGGAAGATAACCCACTCCCATCTGAGCTCTATAGTGCATCGGCTTTTTGCTTAGATCTATATCGTTAAGATGGATAGTTCCGTTATTGGCGCGTAGTAGACCTATTATCATATAAAATGATGTTGTCTTGCCAGCACCATTCGGTCCAAGTAGACCTACAACCTCTCCTTCAGTTACCTCTATTGATACATCTTGCACAACTACTTTGCGTCCAAACTTTTTTCTTAAGTTGCGAGCTGAAAGGGTGTTTTTAGAGAGGTTAGCCATATATGATTTAATGTAACTTAACGGTAGTCAGATTTAATATGGCTACAACTGCCAGGCTTTTTGCCAGGAAGAAAGATGCTCTGTACCCGAGCTTTTGCGATCATAATATCTTTTTTAGTATCATAGACTATGCGCTCGCCCTTCTGCTCATTTCCATCTTGGCAGAAGATAGCATCTCCTAATAGTCTAATCTCATCTCGGTCAGCCTGATATATGATGCGGTTTGCCGTGCCACGCACTAGTTTTACTCCATCTTTAGGGAGTTGTTGAAAATATGCTCTTCTCTTATCGTCACCAAAAATTACGGCATGAGTAATCTCTTGCTCTGGGAAGAATACCTCTATATGGTCCGCATCAATCTCTATCGATCCTTGAGTTAACCTAACTGAACCACTATATATTGCATATCCCTCTCTATCTCTCATCTCCGCAGATTCAGAATTTATCTGGAGTGGTTCATCTCTATCAGTAGAGAGCGCAACAGCATTTGTAGTACATATAGAGAGAAATGCCGCAGTAGTCAGTGTTAATAATGTTTTATCTTTTATATTCATATATTATTTCTCAGTTGTATTGTTACTAGTATCATCACCCTTATCACTATTATCTTTTTTTATAGCACTCCTGTAGGTGCCGGCACTCTCTTGCAGTAAGATTATTTTACCTGTTTTTAACCACGCTTGCGCTCCAATAGATGAGGTTAAAGAGCTCTCTGTGGTAAATGATATAGGGTGATCACTCTCAAGGTACTCTTCATCAATTAAAATGGTCACCTCTTCACTCTCCATTCTAGAGAACTTAGGGTCCTCAGTGCTATTCTGTTTTACTACAACCCCGCCTTTTAATTTAACTAGATTACGTCCATTAAGCTGTGTACCATGATCAGCCCGCATCTTCCAAGGAGACCTGTTTTTACTATATGTTGTTGCACGAGGCTGCACCAGCTCGGCTCTATCATCGTTAGGGTAGTGGTCGACCCGTTCCGCTTGAAAACTGCTACTTATTAATCCATCCTCCCCCCGTTTTTCACGATCAAAGTCAATGATAAAATAGTCTACATCTTCTATAACTACGCGCTTTTCAATAGTTGGGGCAGGAGATAGGTACCAAGTTGCAATAACTATAATTACCAATATAGAGAGAAAAATATTTCTGATGGACATTTAATTTGTACTTATTTTTAGTTGGCTATATTAGAGCCTGTATCTATACTTTTATCAATGAATGGTTGGAGAGTATTTTGAGCTTCCATTATCATATCACACGCCTCACGAGCTGCTCCACAGCCTCCCTTATTTTCAGTCACCCAATGCGCGTGCTTGAAAAGAGAGTTATGGGAGTCAGCCACGGCAATAGCTAGCCCAACTCTTACCATAACTGGTAGATCAATAATGTCGTCTCCAATATAAGCGATCTCCTCCAAGGATAGCTTCATCTCTGTCGCAATATCTAATAGCGCTGGAACCTTATTGCTCTGCCCTTGATATAGGCGGTGAATACCAAGATTATCCATTCTATGTTTAACTAACTCTGATTTTCGAGCAGTAATAATAGCAATTTCCACTCCGCTATTCATTAGCATTTTCATACCCAATCCATCTTTTGAATGGAACGCTTTATACTCCTGTCCATCATCCCCAAAAAATAGGCGACCATCAGTGAGTACACCATCAACATCAAATATCATTAATCTTATTTTTTTAGCACGCTCAATGGTGTTAGGCGTAATTTTTATATTGATTGTAGTTTCTATTTTACTCATAAATTTAAAATACCCTTACCAGTAATCTCAGCGTATACTGTAAACCACAAAGAGTAGTGGTTGCTTACTCTATAGTCAAGCAGATTATAGTGTTTTTTCTTAAATATTGCTGCTTGACAATTTATCAAGTGGAGCACTACAATAAAATCGTTATGAAAGTGGTGCGCAGGAGTGGTGAATATAAATGGTAATATGGTTTTATGAAGTTATATTGTAACTATTCAGGACTCAGCCCCATAAACTCAGGCCACTGCCCTTTATAAAGTAATCTCAACGCCTCAGCAGATGATACTCCATTCTTCTGGCAAGTGGAGAGATAACTTCTGGTGCGAGCAAACATCTCTACTCCCTTTTCAGAGCGGAAGCAGCCTGAAATTTTCTGCTGTACTTTAACCATACGCAGATCTCGTTCTCCCTGATTATTAGTGAATGGTACCTCTTCTTCAACCATAAAACGCAATACATCTTGCTCATAGTTTATTAGACGCTCCAGAAGGTTTCTCGCTTTAGAGCGCTTTAGTCTACCTCTTTGTCCCGGTTTTCGTTCTGATTCATTAGGTGGCGGAGTAAGGTGAGCCCCAATCGTTGGACAGAAAACAGGTAAAAATAAGACAATTTTCCATACGGTTTGAGGGTGATTTTTTACAAAAAAATATAATAGCGGTAGCGCTGTTTTTTGTCAAGAGTTTTCTGAAAAATTTAACCTGACGGAGTGTGGTTAAAGGGTGGTCAAGTGTGGAAAAGCTGTGGTCAATATCGAGCTTGCGAGATTTGTCCATGGCTTTTCCACACGGTTTCGCGTAAGCGAAATGTCCACGCTTTATCCATACGGAGGTCAGCCGCACTAGCCCCATTTTTATGCCGTTAGCAGGAAACTTACCCATAATGCACCTCGGCAGGAGTCGCGTCATCTAGAGACTGATGAGGTCGCCTATGATTGTACTCGTCAAAGTATTCAGTAAGTCCGTTATGGAGCTCTGAAACGCTCTGGTAGTCCTTCAAATAGATATCCTCATACTTTACGCTTCTCCAGAATCTCTCGATAAAAATATTGTCTAAGGCTCTGCCTCGACCATCCATACTGATTAAGATTTGACGATCTAGTAGTGGTTGAGTGAAGTGTTTGCTGGTGTACTGACTACCTTGATCAGTGTTGAAAATAACAGGTTCACCATGCTCTAATGAATCCATTAATGCATCTAAACAGAAGATGTAGTCCATAGTGTTTGAGAGAGTCCATGAGAGTATGAATCTACTATGCCAATCAATGACTGCTGCTAGATACATGTAACCGCAAGGCATTGGTATATATGTAAAGTCAGTTGACCAAACCAAATTTGGGTGATCAATTTTCATACCTTTCAACAGATACGGGTAGACCTTATGATGAGGGTGCGGTTTGCTCGTATGAGGACCTGGGACTGCCCCTTGAAGGTGCATGATGCGCATTAATCTCTTGATCCGTTTTTCGTTTACTTCATAGCCTTGACGATTCATCCATGCCGCCATTTTACGATAGCCATAATATGGTGTACGTAGGTACTGCTCATCAATGATCCTCATATACTGGAGGTTGTCAGAACTCTCTCCAATTGGTTGGTAGTAGTAACTACTACGTCCCATATCAAGTAAATCACACTGAGTAGAGATGCTAATGTTTTGCTCTGATTGAATCATTTTTTTATATTTAGAAGTTGAGCTCTTTAGACTTTTTTTTTAACCAATCTAGCTGAATCTTTAACCTTCCTATCTCTTCAAATAGAGGGGATGTAATCTCCTCTTCACTCTTGGTTTTTTTCTTAGAGGGGTGTGTAAATATGGTCGGAGCTTCCTCTATCAACTGCCTCTTCCAAGTGCTAATCTGTGATGGTGTGACCTGAAATTTAGATGCCAATTCATTGCTAGTCATGTCACCTTTAAGTGCGGCTAAGGTTACTTTAGTCTTGAATTCCGGGGTATGTCTTTTGCGTTTTGCTGCCATTTTTTATGCTCCTTTTTAAGGGTGAATTATACATAAAAAATTGTCTTAAGTAGCTGTCCTAAAATTGGGTCTCACTTTATACCATCCACCGCTACCATAAAGCCAATCACACCCCAGACTAGTGCATACAAACTCACTGCCTGAACCACAGTCCATAAAGCCTTAAAGCCAATATAGCGAATCACCGCACGATACAAGCCAAATCGCACAAAGATAATACTAGCAACAACCGGTGCGCCCAATACCACCCAGATCAAATCATCCTGTGGAAAATACCAATAACCAAGTCGAATTGAGAATGATGCCAATAGTATCATACCAGTGCGACAGAGTCAGCAAACAACATAACAAGTTGCTTGTTGATTCTTGAAAGCCCTATCATTCTGTTTATCATTATCAATCTATGTTAGTTTTTATTCAAAAAATCAGCAACAAATCCATTGTTACCTAACTCTTTAACAACCCCTCTAAGGATAGGACTTGTAGTGGTCCGTTAATCTTGGACACATTTCAAGCCACTTTTTCCAATTCAGCCATCTTTTGAGCGGGTGTTATATAACCAATCGCTGAATGAATCCTTTTGTAGTTATAAAAGTAAATATAACTCTCTACATTTTGCACTACCTCAAAATGATTTGCAAAACTTTGGTGATTTAATCTCTCAGCCTTAAGGCTTCTAAAGAAGCGCTCCATTACTGCATTATCCCAGCAATTGCCTTTTCTGCTCATACTTTGGGTAATGCTATTTTTACTGCAATAATCAATAAAAGCCTTAGATGAGTATTGCGTCCCTTGATCTGAATGGAACATCAAATTATCAGTGTTTGGATTGTATCGATCAATAGCATTATCCATTGCATCCTTCGCTAATTGGGTATTGGGCTGTTTAGATAAAGCCCATCCAACTACTTGCCTGGAAGCTAAATCTAGGACGCAAGCTAAATAACTCCAACCTTGGTAAGTCTTGATATAAGTAATATCACCCACCCAATGAGTATTACTTTTTTGTTGATTAAAGTCACGATCAAGTAGATTGTCGGCCCTTTTATGCAGTTTGCCAGTATTGGGATAATAATGACGTTTTTTAGGCTTTATAACCTTAATATTAGCCATCTTCATTAATGTCTTGATTCTATGGGTGCCAACTCTAAAACCATCAGAATTTAGCTGTAATTTAAGCCTTCTACGACCATAAGTATGCCCAGTCTCGATTGAGATTTGTTTCATCGATTTGATAATGCTCTTGGTTGAATTAGTTATTGGCTTATCCTTAGATTGGTAGTAATAACTACTACGAGCGTGATCAAATAAATCACACAACTCTTGCACATTATATTGTTGGCAAGCCTCGCTCAGCTTGGTAATCATATTACTTACTGACTGTCCATAGCGAACAAGGCTGTTGCCTTTTTTAATATCTCGTTATCCCGTTTAGCACGCCATAGCTGCTTCTTTAATGATTGAATCTCTTGCTGCTCTGGTGTCATTGCTTTGCCACTTGTTGGCGTTTGCCCACCAAGCTCAGCTAAGTATTGCTTCTTCCATCTAGCAACAGCTGTTGGGCCTGCGCCAGATATGTCAATAATTTGTCTGTTGGTATAACCTTCATTGACCATTAATTTAACGTAATCTAGCTTTTGTTCAACCGTAAACATTACGCGTTGCTTCCTGGTTTTTACTTGTGTCATTTATTGACCTCCTTATAGTTTGTATTATAAGGCTATCTTTGTGTCCAAGTTTGTCAGACCACTACATGTTGATGGAGTTACCAATAATATTGCAATAGATGGAAGTAATAAAATAAAAACTGCAAAGCAAGAATTGGCAAGAGATATCAAATTGTCATATTGGTATTACGGAAAAAAAGTGTGTGAAACTATTTCTTTGAATGATTGCTCTACTGGCTATACAAAACCTTTAAAGGTTTTAAATATAAGAATGGAAGATTTAAGCAAAAAGCAAATTCGATTCTTAAACGATTGGAGTCTGAAGGATATTATGGTTGCACACAACATCAATTACCATTAAGCACTAGGAGAATTATATATGTTAGAAAAGTATCATGACGCATCAGTTAGTTTGCAAGTAACCGTTTCAGTTAAAGCTAATTCACAGGCGGATGCTCAAAAACAACTAGAGAAACTATCAAACGAAGAAATAATCAAGCTACTCAATGAGCAAATTTCTTTTATTGACGATAGATTTGACCAAATTGCAGTACATTAACCAAGTAATTGTTTTATAGTTAGGACATGAGTGTTGAATATAAGAAGGGTTATTTAGTAAAACATCCCAAGATAGATGATTGGGGTGTTGGCGTTGTACTTGAGGATAGTGATGGAAAAATAGTCAATGTTTCTTTTAAAAATGCCGGTAAGAAATCATTATCACTTCAATATGTTGAACCTGAAATACTCTGTAAAGACCCTTTGTCAGATGTTGAATTAAAACAGTTTCAAATATTAGGGTCAGAGTGTGATTTTTGAAAAATTTCGGAAATAATCGAAATCACTTTAAAACCTTAATTTGGAAGAATTTTATATCCCTAAAAACCTTATTTTTTAATAATTGCTTATTTTTGTAACTAAAATGTGATACCATATTGCCATGAGTAAAAAAGATAAATTGTTAAAAAAATTTCTAGAAAAACCAATTAGAAAAGATTTAACATTTGATGAATTAAGCTCATTGTTACTAGGATGTGGTTATGCGAAGATAGAGGGAAAGGGTTCTGCCGTTAAGTTTTATAATAAAAAAGAAGATAGTTTGATTAACTTACACAAGCCTCATCCAAGCAATTTACTAAAAACATATTTAGTTAAACAGATACAGGCTAAATTAAAGGAGATTTCTAATGAGTAATATTATTGAGTACAAGGATTATATTGGTAGCGTTGAATACTCCAATGAAGATAAATGCTTCTTTGGTAAGTTAGAAATGATTGACGACTTGGTCACTTTTGAGGCGACTAATGTGGATGATCTAGAATCTAACTTCAAGCGCAGCGTGGATGATTATATTAATACTTGTATGGAATTAGACAGGGATCCACAAAAAACTTACAAAGGTGTTTTTAATGTGAGAATCAATCCTGATCTTCATAAGAAAATTTATAAAAAAGCTTTAAAAGAGCATATATCCCTAAATGCTTTTATTGGAAAAACTCTATCTGAAAAAATTAAAGCAAGTTAGCTTGCTTTAGTGTAAATAAGCTGTGTCAAAATATCGGAAATAATCAAAATCACTTAAAGCCTTAAGTTAGAAAGTCTTTACACTCTTAAAAAAAACACTAAAAACCCTTGTTTTAACGCTTAAAAGTGATGTTTTTATTTAAAATATGGTTGAAGTGGTTATGAAATAGGTCTTGCCTATTTCATAATCTAAAAATTTTGGAAATTTTTCAAACGGCTATTTTTTTAGCGATTTTTAAGATTTATTGGCTAATTCTAGACGTTCTGGTGTGCCGACATCTTGCCAATAGCCGTCATAATGCTCACCACTCAGATTACCGTTGGCGATGGCTTCTTTAAGAATAGGGTAGAGCGGTAATTTTTGCTCAAACTCTAAATGCGATTTAAATAAATCTGGATGGTAAATACCAATGCCTGAAAAAGTGTAAGACTGCCCATGAACATTGGTAACTTGATGGTTATTCACCAACGAGAAATCACCATTTGGATTGTGAGGCGGGTTGTCAATCAGTACCAAATGTGCGAGTGACCCAACCGGTAGGGTGAGCTTGGATAGATTAAAGTCACAAAGCACGTCAGAGTTAATTACAACAAAGGGTTTGTTACCTAAGATTGGCAGCGCTTTGATAATGCCGCCTGCGGTTTCAAGTGCGCCAGAGGATTCGTCGCTATAAGCGATATTGACACCAAATTTTGAGCCATCACCCAGGTGGGTTTTGATCTGCTCGCTTAAATAAGCAATGTTAATCACAATATCGATAATATTGGATTTTTTAAGTGCGTTGATTGAATGCTCAATTAAGGTTAAATCTTTAACTTTAATTAAAGATTTTGGAGTGTTTTTGGTCAGTGGCATCATTCGTTCACCTCTGCCTGCTGCCAGAATCATGCCAATCATAGGATTTCCTTTAAAAAGGAAAATTCTGAGTATTTATTGGCTATTTGCAATGCGTATTTTTTAACCAATGGAATGTCTTCTAAATATTGGTGTTTGCCATCGCGAATGGACAGGCGTTTAAAAATTCCTAAAATTTTTAAATGGCGCTGCAATCCCATTAAATCAAATTCTTTTTCAAACTCTTTAAAGTTGATTTGAATATTGGCTTGTTTGTAAAAATAGGCGAGTAAGGTTTGTATATCAGTAGATTTTAGCTCAAAGTAAGCATCTTTTAATAACGAGCACAAATCATAGGTATATGAGCCAATAACTGCATCTTGAAAATCGATTACCGCTAGAGTATTAGCAGGGCTAAGCATTAAATTACGAGCATGATAGTCTCGATGTACAAATACTTGTGGAGAATTTAGAGCGTTATCGGTTAGCAGTTTAAAAATATGGTGCAATTGTGCTTGTTGATTTTTATTTAAGTTTTTGTCCAAATACCAGTCAATCAGTAGCTGCATTTCTGTATTTAGTAATTTGTCATCATATTGTTTTAAGTCTTGATTTTTTGGATTAATCGCCTGTATTTTGATCAGTTCATCAATGGCAGATTTGTATAGATCAAGGTTAAAGGTGTGATTTAATGCTTGTAAAAAAGTGGTACTTCCCAGGTCTTCAATGAGTAAAAAACCTTGGGTTAAGTCAGCTTCAATAATTTTAGGTGCATGGATTTTATTATTTCTTAATAAGGTAGCAATTTGAACAAAAGGGGCGGAGTCTTCTTTTGTAGGCGGTGCATCCATGGCAATGAATGTAGTATTAGATCGTTCAATACGAAAATAGCGACGAAAGCTTGCATCATCACTGGCTTTTGATATGACGAAGTCGGCATCATCAAAGAATGTCTCTAGCCAAGCCTTAAGTGTATCTAGGCGCTGATCAGTCATTTTTTAGTTGTTGATAGTGTTTATAAACACACTGCCACGTTGCACTGACTTTGCCTTGATTAATGAGTTTATTATCAAGCATGGTAATGGGCATAATTTCACGCGTTGAGCTGGAAATCCACAGTTCATCTGAGGCAAATACATCGTCCAATGAAAAAGAAGTTTCTTGGATTTTTAGGCCACAGGCATGAGCACTTTCTAATACTAAATCTCGAGTAATGCCAGACAAGATGTGATTGCTAGTAGGGTGGGTGAATAATGCATTGTCTTTAAGCATGAATACATTTGAAGTGGCACCTTCGGTAATTTGATTGTTGCGGTGAAGAATAACCTCTTCAACGTTGTGTTTTTTTGCATCTTGAGCATAAAGAATATTGGCAAGTAGAGAGATCGACTTAATGTCGCATCGACTCCAGCGAATGTCCTGAGCACTAATGGCGCTAAAACCTTTCGATAGCTCTTGTTTTGTTTTAGAAATAAGTGGATTTGACTCAATGTAGATCGTCGGTATGAGTGCGTCAAAAATGTGTTTACGCTGAGTGTCAGCACCACGTGTAATTTGCAGATAAATGGATTGATCTTTTACGGATGAAAAGCTGATTAATTGAGTGAGAATATCTAAGTATTTTTTTGTTTTATAAGGGTTGGTAATTTGGATCGAATCCAGGCTTTTTTGTAGGCGATCTAAATGCGCTTGTAAGCGAAATATTTTTCCGTTATAAACAGGAATAACTTCGTAAACTCCATCGCCAAATAAAAAGCCTCTATCCATTATGGAAATAGAGGCTTTATTTTTTGCGATAAAATCGCCGTTAAGGTAGACCATTAAAGCCCAATTTTGTTGAGCATACGTGAGAAGAAGCCTGATTCTGGCGCATCTTCAAGTGCAACAAGTGGAAGGTTAGCAAGTGTTTTGCCTTCAAATTTAATGACTAAGTAGCCTACGCTATCGCCTTTGTTAATTGGTGCAGATAAATTGGCATTTAGCTTAATGGCTTGTTGAGATAATTTGTATTGACCACGAGGAAGCGTGACATTGGTGGAGTTTTTAAGACTGACTTTAATTTCATCTTTGGTAGAATTAGCAATGGGTATTTTTTGATTAATTTTGTCAATTATTCTGGTTTCAAAAAAACGAAAACCATAATCTAGGACTTTTTGTGTTTGTGCGGTACGAGATTCACCGGAAGATGAGCCTAATACGACTGAAATGAGGCGCATGCCCATACGGTTAGCACTGGCGACTAGATTGTATTGTGCTTTTTCAGTGAAGCCGGTCTTAAGGCCGTCAACTGTATTGTCACTCCATAGAAGTTTGTTACGATTACGCTGTTTGATGTCATGATAAGTGAATTCTTTTTCGCTGTACCAAGGATAGAATTCTGGGAAGTCTCTGATAGTAGCAGAGGCTAATTTAGCCATGTCAGAGGCAGTGGTATGTTGATCCTTATAGTCAAGACCTGAGGCATTTTCAAAACGCGTGTTATTCATTCCAAGCTCAGCAGCGTATTGATTCATGTAGGCGGTAAAAGTACCTTCTGTGCCAGCAATGTGCTCCGCTAAGGCGACAGCCGCATCATTACCTGATTGGATGATCATGCCTTTGAGTAATATTTTAAGTTTGATGGTCTTTCCCACCTCGACAAAACTTTTTGAACCCATGGTTTTCCAGGCTTTTTTACTGATACGAACATCGTCTTCTAGGCTGGCCCTACCATCTTTAATAAGTTGAAATACTACATAAGCGGTCATTAGCTTAGTCAGACTGGCTGGCGCACGTTTGTCGTGCGGTTTATGTGATGCAATAACTTTGCCTGAGTTGTAATCAAGTACAATATAAGAAGAGGCGCTGATGGAAGGTGCTTTTGGGGTAATGAAGATAGCAGCCTGAGTGTTAAGAGTGACAACACTGGTAGCAATGGCAAGTAGTTTAATAAGTTTTTTTGTAAGTGATTGATGCTTCATAATTTTTTATTGATTATTAGAATTGAATTGTTGCCTTAATTTTTGTGACAATTGGAAGGCGGCCATGGCGTATCTGTTGTCATGATTATAACGAGTTAGTATGTAAAAATTCCAAAAAGTGAGCCAAGTTTCATTCGTTAAGTCTTGAGGAAGGGATATGAAAGCAAGTTTGGTTTTGTTGTTAATGTCTATATCTATGTTAAAACCTTTGGTGCGCCAATGTTTAGCATTTTTCTTTGGCTTATTGGTTGATCTTTTAGCGTACTTTAAGTGTGCTTTATTAAGGGAAATAGGCCGTGCAATCTCGCCAAAATCATGCCATTGGTGTTTGTCAAAATAATTAGCAATCGAGCCGATGGCATCCGTTGGATCTGAGAATAGATCTACTTTGCCATCAAGATTAAAGTCGACTGCATAATAGCGATAAGAGCTGGATATAAATTGTGGATAGCCCATGGCACCTGCGTAAGAGCCCTTGATGGAAAGTGGTGGCAAGGTATTTTCACGAGCCATTAAAAGAAAGGCTTTTAATTCTTTTTTGTAAAAATTACGTCGCCGGTAATTACCAAACGCACGCTTGGTTAAGGTTTCTAGGGTTGGATGAGTGCCTTTTTTATTGCCATAGCTCGTTTCAATGCCCAGAATGGCAACGATTATTTCTGCAGGCACGTTGTATTTTTTTTGTGCGCGATTGATTGTGGTTAAGTTATCTTTCCAAAATTGAACTCCGTTTTTAATGCGTTCATCAGTTATGAATAGACTTTTATATTTATCCCAAGTCATGGTTTTTGGTTTTGGCTTAGCAGGTCCTGGTTTGGCTCCTGGCTTTGGTTTTTCTGCAACTTTCAGTTTGATTTGAGAAAAGAGAAGAGATAGCTCATCCTTGTTAAACTGATGCTCTTTTACAATCTTATTGATGAATTTTTGTACGGATTTAAATTGAGTTGCAGGCAAAGTTTTAGCGTTAATTGCGCTTGAAAACAGCGTAACAATAAGGAGTAGATTGCGAATTATGGTTAGAGTTTGGATAAGTACCTTGGTATTTTGTGTTTACGAATGGACATAATGATACCAAAACTTGACATCAGTGTAATCAAGGATGAACCGCCATAACTTATCAAAGGGAGAGGTACGCCAACTACAGGTAATAAGCCTGATACCATGCCGATATTAACAAAAACATAAGTAAAGAAAACCATTGTTAGACTAGCGCCAAGAAGTTTTGAAAAATTATCTTCAGATTGAAAAGAAATCACAAAGCCACGATAAATAATCAACCCATAGATTATTAATAAAAATACAACTCCTAAGAGTCCTAATTCTTCAGCAATGACTGAAAAAATAAAATCCGTTGCATGTTCAGGCAAAAAATTAAGTTGCGATTGCGATCCTTGTTCTAAGCCTTTTCCAAATAAGCCACCAGAGCCAATGGCAATTTTAGATTGCAGAATATGGTAGCCAGAACCTAAAGGATCCGAGCTTGGATCAATCAGTGTCATTATGCGTTTTTTTTGATAGGCGATGAGCAGGTAATTCCATGCAATGTAGGCACTACCAACAATAAACGAACTAATTAAAGCAAAATTAAGCCAGTTGTTTCTCATGATTTGAATTCGGACCCCTGAGAAAAATAACACGTAAAAACCACTTGCACCAATGAGCAGAGAAGTACCTAAGTCAGGTTGTTTGGCGATGAGTAAAACAATCACAACAATAGCGACTAATGAGAGTAGTACCGATAAGGCTTTAGGTGGTAGTGTTTTTTCACTAAGGATCGAGGCGATGGCAATCGGTACAATGACTTTCATTAATTCTGAAGGCTGAAAGCGCACAAAACCCAAGTCCAGCCAACGCTGGGCACCACCACTTTTAGAGCCAAATAAAATTACTAAGAGCAATAGAAAGATGCCGAAAAGCATTAAATAAGGCGAATAACGTTTAAATTGATAAGGGGGAATTTGAGCAATCACCAGCATTGCACTAATAGCGATAGCAAAGTGGATCATTTGTTTGTAGATCATTTGCATGGATCCTGCTGATGCACTATGAAGAACAATAAGACCAAAAGTACTCAAACTGATGATGAGCAGAAACAACGGCGTATCCATTTTGAAATACTGCCAAAAGTGACGAATTTGTTTAATCATAGTAATAGTAAACCGACCGAGCGTGCATCTGATAACAAAAGGTTAAAACTTCTTCGTGCTGAGTCGCTGTTCATACTTTCTGTGTTAATACCCATTTGCTTGATGGTTATTTGCTGTTTGGGAGATAAAAATTGAGGCATTTTTCCAGTGCCAATGATTAATAAATTAATATCGTCATGAATGCTAAGTGGAAACAGTAATGTCTTATCAATTTCATCCAGTTTAGAGATGTTAACTTCGCAGTAGTAATTTGTGGAGATAAAACAAGGTGTGTTGAGTGTTGTGTGCGCTAGCTTAATTTGCGCATGATCGGCAGAAATAATACTGTTGTGGCTAGACTCTTGTTGATTAAATTCCATGGCTTTGCAACGACTATTTAACCGACATTATAACAGTGTAAAATTATTTACTTTTTAAATTAGAGGTTTCAATGTCAAATTCCAATGAAACAGACACTTTTGGCGTGGATTTAGAAAGTGGTATTGCCGCATTTGATTCGAAAAACTTTTCTATGGCGTATCAACTTTTGGCGCCACTTGCAGCCCAAGGAAATGCGGAGTCTTTATGGAGATTGGGCATGATGCAAATGAACGGACTGGGTATGGTTGAAAACCAGCCTTTGGCTTTTGAAAATTTTATGAAAGCAGCAAGTCAGGATCATGTGTTTGCCCATCACATGATTGGCGTGGCTTACATGACTGGTGAAGGCGTGGATAAAGACACCGATAAAGCCATTGAATGGTTTGAAAAAGCAGCTGAATTTAAAATACCTGGCCCTATGTACGCACTAGGCATGTTGTATGAAGATGGTAAAGACGTTGAGCAAGACCTTGAAAAGGCACAACAGTGGTTTGATCGTGCTTCTGAAGTAAACACTCCGTGAAGTCGAGATTTGCCCCATCACCCACGGGATATTTGCACATTGGCGGCGCTAGAACGGCATTATTTGCATGGTTGTGGGCAAAGAAAAATCAGGGCACGTTTGTTTTGCGCATTGAGGACACAGATCGAGAAAGGTCAACCCAGCAATCGGTTGACGCGATTTTAGATGGCATGAAGTGGTTAGGGCTTGAGTATGACGAAGGGCCGTATTATCAGACTGATCGATTTGATCGTTACAAGGCTGTTATTCAACAACTTTTAGACAAAGACAAGGCTTACTATTGTGAGTGCTCAACCGAACGCTTACAAGCCTTGCGCGATGAACTTATGGCTAAAGGCGAAAAAGCCAAATACGATGGCCATTGTCAACACAAAAATTTAACCTCAGGGGTGGTACGTTTTCGTAATCCGACTGATGGAAACGTGGTGTTTTCTGACTTGGTTAAAGGTGAAATTAGCGTTCATAATAAAGAGCTGGATGATTTAATTATCGCAAGAAGTGATGGCACACCGACTTATAATTTAACCGTGGTGGTGGATGACCATGATATGGAAATTGACGCGGTTATTCGTGGTGATGATCATATCAACAACACACCCAGACAAATCAATTTATATCAAGCACTGGGTTGGAATTTACCAGAGTTTGCTCATTTGCCGATGATTTTAGGTTCTGATGGTGCGCGGCTGTCGAAGCGCCATGGTGCGGTGAGTGTGATGGCGTATCGCGATGCAGGTTTTTTACCTGAAGCCTTGCTTAATTATTTAGTACGTTTGGGCTGGTCACACGGTGATCAAGAGGTATTTTCTTTGAGCAAGATGATTGAGCTTTTTGATCTTAAAAACGTGAACAAGGCACCAGGCAGTTTTAATCAAGACAAATTACTTTGGCTTAATCAAGAATACATAAAAACAGCAGATACAAAACATTTGACCGATCAACTGGCTTGGCATTTAAACGCACAAAGTGTTGATGTTAATAATGGAACGGACATCTCTAAAGTTATTGATGCCTTAAGAGAGCGCTCAAAAACTCTGGTTGAAATGGTGAATAACATGAAAATGTTCTATCAAGATTTTGATGAGTTTGACGAAAAATTAGCTAAAAAACAATTTAAGTCGTCAGCCCGACCTATTATCACAGCACTGTTGGAAAAATACACTCAATTAGAAGACTGGTCGAGTGAAGAAATTCACCATGTGGTTAAGCAAGTGTGCGATGAGCAGGACGTTGGTTTTGGAAAAGTTGGTCAGCCATTTAGATTGGCCCTTAGTGGCACAGGTAATGCAGGCAGTATTGATGTGGTTGCTGAACTTGTGGGTAAAGAGCGTACTATTGCCAGACTTAATATGGCACTTGATTATATTGCCCATCGTTCAAATTAATCAGTTATTATCCCGAGTATGAATTTAGAGGATTTTAAAAAACAATATCAAAAAATACAAAGCTCAATTCAGCAGGGCTTTTTAAAAGACCCTGATTCGGTTGAAGCATTAGTACTTGGGCGTAGCGATGCTATCGATACACTGCTTAGTGATATTTGGCACTCTTTTAAGATGGGTGATGAGTTATGCTTGGTGGCCGTTGGCGGTTACGGCAGGAGTGAACTCCATCTTTATTCTGATATTGATTTACTTGTCTTAATTCCCAATGAATCACACAATGTTCATCAACAAAGTATTTCCAATTTTTTAACTTTTTTATGGGACGTTGGATTGGAAGTTGGGCATGCTACTAGAGACATACAAGATTGTATCCATGTAATTGATGATTTAAGTGTGGTGACTAATTTATTAGAATCAAGACTCTTAATTGGCAACAATTTATTATTTTTGAAAATGAGATCAATGATTAAAGCAAGTGATTGGTCCTCACAATCTTTTTTTGTAGAAAAGCAAAAAGAACAGCACAATCGTCATCTCAATTTTTCTAATACTGCTTATAACTTAGAGCCTAATGTCAAAGAAAGCCCTGGCGGACTTAGGGACATACAAACCATTGCCTGGGTGGCTAAATGGTATTTTGATGTCAATCTTTTATCCGATCTTATTGATAAAAAATATTTAACTAAAAATGAATATGATCTGTTAAGACAAGGGCAATTATTTCTATGGAAAACCAGGCTTGCACTTCATATCATCGCTAAACATCGGGAAGACAGACTTGCCTTTCAATATCAAAAGCAAGTAGCCACTATGCTAGGTTATATCGATGGTGATAGCATGGCAGTTGAAAGTTTAATGAAAGACTATTATCAAACCGTGACAAAAGTATCTCGTTTGAATGATATTTTGTTGCAACTTTTAGAAGACAGAGTGTTGCATACACAAGATCTAAATGAGCGATTTATTATTAGCTATGGTTATATCAAAGCAAGTGATGACCAGGTGTTTATTAAAAATCCTTCGGCCTTTCTTGAGATTTTTTTGTTAATTACAAGACACAATTATGTACGTGGCATTAGCGCAGGCACGCTAAGATTAATGCAGTTTAGTTTAAATATAATTGATGAAAACTACCACAAAAAAAGAAACAACAATCGATTGTTCATTGAATTATTACAGCAAAAACAAGGCATTAATAAGGCATTAAAGTTGATGAATCGATACGGCATATTGGAGCATTACATTCCTTCTTTTGGAAAAATAATTGGTTTAATGCAGTACGATTTATTTCATGCCTATACAGTGGATCAACACACTTTATTTGTTATTCGTAATTTGAGGCGATTTTTTGTACCTGAGTTTGCCAAAGAGTTTTCATTGTGCAGTGAAATTGCTCAAACTATTAAAAAACCTGAATTATTGCTATTGGCAGGACTTTTTCATGATATTGCCAAAGGCAGGGGCGGGGATCATGCGCAATTAGGCGGTGAGGATGCTAGAGGGTTTTGTAAGCACCATCAATTAAAAACCCAAGAAACAAACTTGGTGGCTAATTTAGTTGAAAAACATTTATTGATGTCGCAAACCGCACAAAAGAAAAATATTGATGATATTGAAGTCGTTGATGAATTTGCTCAAGCAGTGGGCTCGGTAGAATTTTTAGAATTTTTATATTTGTTGACGGTGGCGGACATTAGGTCTACCAAAGCTGATTTGTGGAATGATTGGAAAGATTCTTTATTGAAAAAGCTGTTTTATAAAACCAAAGATCATTTGCAAAGTGGAAAAACTGAGCTACCAAATATCAATCAACAAATAGAAACAATAAAACAGTCTGTTGCCATTGAGGTGCAACGACAAGGCTATGAAGTCAATGAGATCGAGAACTTGTTTGCAACTTTACCTAAGGATTATTTTTTGCGTTATGAGATTGATGAGATTTTATGGCACTTAGGGGTGGTTATAAAGTGCCAAGATCAAGAAGTCGTGGTTGCATCAAAAATTTCTGAATACAATGTGGTTGATGTATTTGTTTGCAGTAAAGACTCTAAAGGATTATTTTTTAGATTGGTTAGTATTATTGAAAAATTAGGCTTGGACATTGTTGATGCTAAGATTTTGACCACAAAAGACCACAAGGTCTACAACACGATTAGTATTTTGCAAGACAGAATGTTTGAACAAATTAACATTAATCAAGAAATAGAAGATGAGCTTTCTCAATCTAGTTCAGGCGTTAAAGAGGTTGGTGTCAAATTATCGCATCGTTATTTTGATTATAAAATGAGAATTAATTTCTCCGTTAACAAAAAATGGAATTTAACTCAGGTAGAGATTAGCGTAATTGATAAACAAGGGCTACTTTCAAACATTGCCTATGTTTTTTATCAGCTAAATATTTCAATCATTAACGCTAGAATTGCCACATTAGGAGAAAGAGTGGAAGATGTTTTCTTTGTAAGTAGCGCTCAAAATAAACCGTTAAGCAAAGATGAAGAAAGAGCGCTCCAAAGGGCGCTTGAAGAAAGATTGTAAAATAATACCAAATTTGAAAAATAGTGATATAATTCTCCGTACATTCAGCTCTTCTGCTGTAGTTTTCTATTAAAAAATAATTCACACAGGTATATGAACGATAAAATTTTAGCAGTAACGGACACTTCTTTTGAGGCCGATGTTATTAATTCATCACAAGCAGTATTGGTAGACTTTTGGGCAGAATGGTGCGGACCATGTAAAGCGCTGGCGCCAGTGTTGGATGAGATTGCTGATGAATACGATGGTAAGCTTATCATTGCAAAAATTAATGTGGATGAAAACGATCAAACACCGCCAAAATACGGTATTCGTGGCATTCCAACTGTTTTATTGTTTAAAGATGGTGCGGTTGAAGCAACTAAAATGGGTGCGCTTTCAAAAGCAGAATTAAGTGCTTTTATAGATGCCAATATTTAACAAGTGATCCAATGGTTAATTGCAAATCAATTAACTATTTTTTTAAACTAAGGACTTTTTAAAATCAATTTTTTATTGCGTAGATGCGCTCACGTGTTGACTAATTCTGGTCAATATCTTTCTTAAATCTTATTGGAAAATTCATGAAACTATCGGAATTAAAACGCTCAACACCGGCTGAATTATTAGAGTTGGCTCAATCTCTCGGTGTAGAAAACATCTCTCGTGCAAAAAAACAAACGTTAATTTTTGCAATTCTTAAGGCTAAATCAGCAAATGACGAAGAGGTTTTGGGCGATGGTGTGTTGGATGTTATGCAAGAAGGCTATGGTTTTTTAAGATCAAGCGACGATTCTTACGTATCGGGCCCTGACGATATGTACGTCTCTCCAAATCAAATTCGACGTTTTAATCTGTCAACCGGTGATTTGGTTGCAGGAAAAATACGCGCACCCAAAAAAGGTGAAAAATATTTTGCCCTGATTCAAGTGTCTGAAGTCAACGGTGAAAACCCTGAAAACATCAGAAATAGAATTCCTTTTGCCTCATTGACGCCCATTCATCCTGATGAGCGACTTGGTTTAGAGATAGGTAATGGTGGCACAGAGGACATTACTGCTAGAGTAATCGACCTTGTTGCGCCGTTTGGCAAAGGCCAAAGGGGTTTATTGGTGGCACCGCCTAAAGCAGGTAAAACCATGATTATGCAAAATATTGCTTCTTCGATTTCACGCAATCATCCGGAGTGTGAGCTGATTGTGTTGCTTATTGATGAGCGCCCTGAAGAGGTGACTGAAATGGAGAGAACTGTTCGTGGCGAGGTAATTGCAAGTACTTTTGATGAGTCTGCAAAACGTCATGTTCAAGTGGCTGAAATGGTTATTCAAAAGGCTAAAAGACGTGCTGAGCAAGGTAAAGATGTAATTATTTTACTGGATTCAATCACTCGCCTTGCTCGTGCTTACAATACGGTAGCCCCATCGTCAGGTAAGGTTTTGACGGGTGGTGTGGATGCTAATGCTTTGCAGCGCCCGAAACGTTTTTTTGGTGCAGCTAGAAACATTGAAAATGGCGGAAGCATTACTATCATTGCCACAGCTTTAATTGATACAGGTTCAAAGATGGATGAAGTGATTTACCAAGAATTTAAAGGCACGGGCAATATGGAGCTCCACTTAGAAAGACGTTTAAGCGAAAAGCGTATTTTCCCAGCAATCAATATTAACGCTTCTGGTACACGCCGTGAAGAGCTGATTACCGATGAAAAAGAATTACAGAAGATGTGGATTTTACGTAAGATTCTTCACCCGATGGATACGGTAGAAGCAGCTGAGTTTTTAATTGATCGCTTGAAGCTTACCAAGACGAATGATGAATTTTTCTCCTCAATGTCACAAAAGAAATAACACTCTCTAACAATCGTTGTTCGCTTATACTTAAGAAATGAAATTTCCATCCTTTCTTAAGTCTCAAAATACCATTATTGCTAAATACTTAATGCGCAATGTATTAGTAATGTTGAGCGCTGTGTTTATCATTATTGGACTGGTTGTTTTTGGTAATCAATTGGTTTTAGTGATTAATCAGAGCTTGAAAGAGGGTATTCCTGTGTCTGATTTACTTCCGCTGATTAGCTTTAAGATGATCAGAGATGTTCCTTTGATACTATCTTTATCTTTATTTTTAGCCATTATTTTGTCGGTCAGTCGTTTGTACAAAGATTCAGAGGCTATTGTAATGAACTCCTTAGGATTGGGAGATAAGCAATTTATGTTATTTATTCAGCCGATTGTTATTGCTATTTTTATTTTTATTTTATTTTTAACCACCTATGCAGTTCCTTGGTCTAAACACCAAAGAAACATGGTCATGGATCGTACTGAAAATGCTTCAGAATTTTCATTCATTAAAGAAGGTGAGTTTCAAGAGTTTAAAGATGGTGATGTTGTTTTTTATGCCTCTAAAGTTAAAGCAGGTGGAGAACTTGGGCAGCAAGAAATGGAGGAGATTTTTATTTATACGCTTTCCAATGACGAATCAATTATTACACTGGCCAAGCAAGCAAATAAATACACGGACGGTATTACCAAGAGCGTGTATTTACGCCTAAAAGACGGTACACGTTATCATGGTTTTCCAGGCGATACTAATAAAAAAATCTTAAATTTTGACCTGTATGATTTAAAGATTATTGATGGCGATAAGGAAAAGACTAAAGATACTATCGTTAAGGTTGAAGGTCAAGATACTTTTGATTTATTCCGTTCTGATGGATTGAAAGAAGTATCGGAGCTACAATGGAGGCTATCACAGCCCATCAGCGTTTTAATTTTATCTATTCTCGGTATTCTATTGGGCAAGTCATCTCCTAGAGGGGGTAAGAATTTAGGAGTTCTTTTTGGAGTAGTGGTGTTTATCTTATACAATAATGCTCTACTTGTTGCTAAATCCAATTTAGAGCAAGGATCTGTCCATCCTATAGTCGGGCTTTGGTGGGTGCATTTGTTAATGGTTTTAATTATTTTTATCTTCTATTTATACAGACATAGAAAGTTTGGTTATTATCTTGATAAAATAGCAGATCGTTTTTTTTCAAAGGAAGGGGCTAATGCCAAGTAAAGCTAATAAAGAATTAGAGGTTTTTGATAATCCTAACCCGAATCGTAATTTTGTGATTCAAATTGATATGCCTGAATTCACTTGTTTGTGTCCAAAAACAGGTCAGCCTGACTTTGCCACTTTACATCTTGAATACATCGCCGATCAATCTTGTGTTGAGCTTAAGTCTTTAAAAATGTACATTTGGTCCTTTCGTGATGAGGGCGCTTTTCATGAAGCGGTTACTAATCAAATATTAGACGATCTTGTATCAGCAACCAATCCACGGTTTATGCGATTAAAAGCTGTCTTTAACGTGCGTGGCGGTGTTTACACCACAGTAATTGCCGAACATCAGCAAGAAGGTTGGGTTCCACAAGTCGTTGTTGATTTGAAGCATCTTAGATAACTAATCCAATTCATCTTATGAAAGTTATTCGTCAAACCGTTAAATTTGACAAAAAATTATTGGATAAAAATGCCGTCAAGGTAATTGATACCATACACAAGGCAGGCTTTGAAGTTTATCTAGTAGGGGGTTGTGTCAGGGATTTATTATTAGGCTTAAGGCCTAAAGATTTTGATGTAGCTACTAACGCCAAGCCCGAACAAGTGCACAAATTGTTTAAACGATCTCGACTCATTGGCAGACGTTTTCGCCTGGTGCACGTTATGTTTTCTGCACGCAATTTTATTGAAGTAGCAACCTTCCGCTCAGGCAAGGTACAGACGGCCAAGAGTGGGGTGATTGTACGAGATAATTGCTATGGCAATATTGAGGATGACGTAATACGCAGAGATTTTAATATTAATGCTTTGTATTATGATATTAAAAAACATCAAGTGATTGATTACGTTGGTGGATTGATTGATATTTCCAATAAAGAAATACACATGATTGGAGAGCCAACTCTACGCTTTGAACAAGATCCAGTCCGCATGATTAGAGCCGTTAGATTCCAGTCAAAACTAAGTGCCAAACTAAGCCCTGAAATTCATGCATCCATTTTAAATCAAGCCCACTTATTGAGTCATGTATCACCCGCGCGTTTGTATGAAGAATGTATTAAGTTATTTCATAATGAATATGCATTTGAAGTGTTTGAGAGTTTAGAGAAATATGGTTTACTTCAGTGCTTATTTAAGCAAACGCACAAGAATAGTTTTATTAAAAAAGCATTGCTTAATACTTCTGCCAGAATTAAACAAAATAAGCCAGTAACGCCTGCTTTTTTATTCGCTGTTTTTTTATGGCAAGCTCAAAACGAGCGATTTATAGTGATTAAAAAGAAGCAAAAATCATTTTATTTAGCCATGGCTAAAGCTTCTGAAGAAGTGATTATTACACAAATTCAGCAAGTATCACTGCCAAAATGGTTAACTGCCCGCATTAAAGATATTTGGATGATGCAATCCAAGTTGGAAAAAATGCATCCAAAAAAAGTTCAAGAATTATTAGATAATCCAAGATTTAGAATGGCGTATGATTTTTTATTATTGCGATCAAAGAGTATCAACCCTGAGTTATTGGAAACTGCTAAATTTTGGACAAAAGTACAAAATTAATGAAATCTGTTTTAATTACAGGTTGCTCCAGTGGAATTGGATTGTGTTTGGCTAAAGGTTTAAAGCAGGGTGGTTATCAAGTTTTTGCCACTGCTAGAAAAGTTGAAGACGTTGAACTGCTTAGGCAAGATGGTCTTGAAGTTTTTCAGTTAGATTTATCATCTTCTGTCTCTATTAAAAAGGCGGTTAAATTAATTTTTCAACAAACTAATAATTTGTACGGATTAATTCATAACGGTGGTTACGGTCAAGTTGGGGCGCTGGAGGATATTTCTCGTCAAGCACTGGACGAGCAGTTTCAGACCAATGTGTTTGGATGGCACGAGTTAACTAATTTGATATTACCAAAGATGAAAGCTAATAATAAAGGTAGAATTATTTACTTGAGTTCAGTCTTAGGTTTTGTAGCGATGCCATTCAGAGGGCCTTACAATGCTTCAAAATTTGCGATAGAAGGTTTAGTTAATACTTTGAGATTGGAATTGATGCATACTAATATACAATTATCCCTTATTCAACCAGGTCCGATTGAATCAAAATTTAGAATTAATGCATATCAGGCGTTTAAAAAACACGTAGATATGGAAAAAAGTGATTATAAAATGAATTATCAAGGGATGATAAAACGCTTGCGTTCCGATGGATTGGCAGATTATACTTTAGGGCCTGAAGCGGTGCTTAAGTGTTGCTTGCACGCATTGGAATCAAAACAAGCAAAAATTCATTATCGAGTGACGTTTCCAGCTAAACTGTTTGCCTTGTTGATAAGAATATTACCATCAAGGGTAATGGATAAATTTTTGTTCAAAGCTGGTGATGGAGGGAAAAGATAACATGGCAAAAAAATTTGATTTTAATAAAGGTTTGTTAGAGCTGGAAGAAATAGTCAAAACAATGGAATCTGGCGACCTCAGCTTAGAAGATTCGCTCAAATATTTTGAACAAGGCGTAGAGTTGACTCGACAGTGCCAAGTCGCACTTAATAAGGCAGAACAAAAAATTTCTGTTTTAACGGCCGAAGATAACTATCAACAAGAAAAACCATTAGATGAGCTTTAAAATTAGTTTTAAGGGCTATACTGAGCGTATCAATAAAAAGTTAGATGAGTGTTTAATTTCGCAAGGCTCTTTAACGAAGTCAATGCGCTATAGTGTTTTATCTGGGGGGAAGCGCTTTCGGCCAATTCTGACCTATGCGGTGGCGAACACATTTTCTACTGATCTCAATAGGGCAGATTCCAGTGCTTGTGCAGTAGAATTAATTCATGCCTATTCTTTGATCCATGACGACTTGCCAGCCATGGATGATGATGATACAAGACACAATCAACCGGCTTGTCATAGAAAATTTGGTGAAGCACAAGCAATCCTAACTGGTGATGGTTTGCAAGCTTTAGCATTTGAGACTTTAGTTAATGACCATAACATCAGTTCTGAAATGCGCATCAAATTACTACAAGCCCTCACTCACGCTTCTTTTGAGATGGCTGAAGGGCAATCCATTGACCTTTCTGTGGTTTCTCAGGTAATAGACATTAAAACTTTGAAAAATATGCATCGAAAAAAAACGGGTGCATTATTGAATTGCTCAATTAAATTAGGCGCTTTGCTTTCTGACCAGTGCAACAAGAAAGATTTTGAGATTTTAGATGATTTTTCTGCTGATATTGGTTTGGCTTACCAGATTCAAGATGATGTTTTGGATGTGCTTACTCCTCAGAGCATACTTGGAAAAAAGCAAAACTCTGATGTCGATAAGAACAAGCCTACTTATCCGGCATTATTAGGCTTAAAAGAGTCTCAAAAAACTTTTCAGAAGTTGTACGATCAGGCACAAGAACGATTAGGAGCTTTGAGTGTTAATGCAGATGAGTTACAAGCCCTAGCGGCTCGGTTGCATTCCAGAGAGTTCTAGAATTGAACTAAAGCACTGCCCCAACTAAAACCACCACCAATACCTTCAAACAGAAGATTGTCGCCTTTTTTAATGCGACCATCTCGGACCGCTACATCAAGCGCCAGTGGAATAGAAGCAGCAGACGTATTGCCGTGCTTATTCAGTGTTACTACGACCTTTTCCATTGGTGTTTTGATGCGTTTTGCAACGGCGGAAATGATGCGAATATTGGCTTGATGAGGTACCATCCAATCGAGCTCATCGGTACTCATGTTGCATTCTTTAAGGGTTTCTTCTGCTAAAGATGAAAGGCGATTAACTGCAATCTTAAACACTTCATTGCCTGCCATCTCAATATAACCGGTTTCATTAATGTAATTATTGCTTACTTGCAATGAAGATAGGTAACTACCATCACTGAAGAGTTTAGAATGCAAAATTCCAGTTTCTTCGTCCCCACTTAATACAACGGCACCAGCACCGTCGCCAAATAAAATAGCAGTAGAGCGATCCTTCCAGTCAACAATTCTTGATAAGGTTTCACTACCCACGACTAAAACTTTATTGGCAGCCCCTGTTTTGATAAATTGTTCAGCAGTTGTCAGTGCATAGATAAAACCAGAGCAAACGGACTGAAGGTCAAAAGCAGGACAAGAGGCACCAATGGCATTTTGTAAAATAGTAGCCGTGGCAGGAAAAATTTTATCAGGCGTGGTTGTAGCAAGAATAATTAAATCAAGTTCTGAGGCGTTAATGCCCGCTGCTTCAAGCGCGTTGTTAGAGGCTATTGTTGCTAGATCACAAGTGGTTTCATCAGTAACCCGCCTTCTTTCTTTGATGCCTGTACGGGCAACAATCCACTCGTCTGAGGTATCAAGAATCTTCTCTAGATCGTGGTTAGTGACAATTTTAGGCGGTAGATAACTACCCGTTCCAATAATTCTTGCAAATTTACTCATCAGTCTACTCGCTTGGTTGGTTTTCTAATTCTAAAGATACTTGATTGGATATCTTTTCTGTAATTTTAGCATGTGCCTCAATGTGCGCTTCTTTTATTGCTTGTAAGAATGAAAAAGAATTGGCACCTCCATGGCTTTTAATAACTATACCTCTAAGTCCTAAAAGGCTAGCTCCATTGTATTTTCCAGGATCAAGGCTAGATTTAAAATCTTTTAAAACAGGGGATGCAATCAGAGCTACAATTTTAGTGAATGTGTTTCTAGTAAAAGCTTGCTTAAGGTAATGGCCCATCATTGATGCCACACCTTCACTGGCTTTTAGTGCAATATTTCCCTCAAAGCCATCACACACAACCAAATCAACACTGCCTTTGTAGATATCATCGCCTTCAACAAAACCAGCATAGTTAAGGTTGGATGCTTTCAACAGTTCAGCCGTTTTTTTAATTTTTTCATTACCTTTCATTTCTTCTTCACCAATGTTGAGCAGTCCGATGGTTGGTGCGGGAATGTCTTCCGTGTATTGGACAGCGATGGAGCCCATGGTGGCAAATTCAACCAGGGCCTCTGGTTTGGAATCGACATTGGCACCTAAGTCGAGCATGTGCGTATGACCAGTCATGGTTGGCATACGTCCCATGATGGCAGGACGATCAATGCCTTTAATGGTTTTTAGTACAAAGCGTGAGATAGCCATGAGTGCACCTGTGTTACCAGCACTAACGCACGCATCAGCTTGACCATCTTTGACTAAATTAATGGCAATGCGCATTGAAGAATCTTTTTTCTTTCGCAGAGCGATGGAGGGTGATTCGTTCATTGCTACTACTTCACTTGCGTGAGTAACGGTGAATCTTTTGGATAGGTTTTTTGCGCTTGAGTGTTGGAGTAATTCTTTTTGGATAGCAGAATCATCACCTACAAAAAATAGGTGTAAATCTTTAAACTCCCTCAAAGCTTTTATGCCTGCCTCGATAGTGACAGGAATCCCATGATCTCCCCCTGAGGCATCAATTGATACCTTTATTGTCATTGGGATTTAAGCTTGTACTTCTTCTTCTATTTCTTCAACTGAGGTGTTAATTACTTGTTTACCACGGTAATAGCCATCAGCAGTGATGTGATGACGTAGGTGAATTTCACCGGTTTCCTGGTCTTCAGATAATGCAGGGCTTTTTAGTGCATTGTGCGATCGACGCATGCCTCTTTTGGATGGGGTTTTTCTGCTTTTTTGTACGGCCATTTTCTTACTCCTTTAACTCTAGTTAAGAGTTTTTAGTTGTTTCAATATTGCAAAAGGGTTTTCACTCTTTTGTTCTTCCACTTTCTTATCCTTATATGATACGCATTTATGAGAATGCATGGGTATCATCGGGATAGATATCAACACTTCGTCCGTTATGAATTCAATTGTTGAAAATTCTTCGTCAGTATTTAGAATTGTCTCAAAGCTAGAGTCTAACTCTTCGCCTTGCTGTTCGTTTTTTAGAAAACCAAGTTTAAAATTAGGCTTTAGATGAATACTGACCTCATCTAAACAACGCTGACAAGTTAATGTCACGTCTAATTCAATCTTGCCTTTAATGCAAGGAACTCTTCCTTTTTCAAGGTAGAAGCTTAGCTCTACATCCATTGGATCATTAACGTTACTAACCAAAGTGCCAATTCTAGGAAAATCTTTTAATTGATATTTCTGAGAAAATATAAGCCCTTTTTTGGCAAAATTAAACAGTTTGATCTTATCGGGTATTCCTTGTTTCATTTGTGCTTTAAAAAACTTGACAATTTTACCAAAAAAACACTCTTTTGGGTGATTATAATTGTCGCTGCCTACTTGTCTCAAATAGTGCTATTCCAGTGGCAACAGAAACGTTTAGACTCTCAACGTTGCCCTTCATTGGAATCATTGCCAGTTGGTCGCAAGATTGTTTGGTTAATCTCCTTAGTCCAGAGCCTTCTGTGCCCATTACAATTGCAATGGAACTACTTAAGTCGATTTGATAAAATGACTGATCCGTGCTTCCATCAAGACCAATAATCCAAATATCTTGTTTTTGCAAAGCTTTAATGCTGCGCGATAGATTGGTTACAGAGAAAACCTTTAGTTGATTTAGTGCACCTGCGGAAGTCTTATGCACCAAGGCATTAACTGGTGCAGAACCGTCTTTATTAATCACCACACAATCGACGCCTGCAGCATTTGCACTGCGTAAACAAGCACCAAGGTTTCTAGGGTCTTGAATCGAATCTAAAATTAGAATCAAACTTGGATGGTTAAGTTTAGAAACATGATTAAGCAGTTCATCATGATTAGGCAGGGTGGGTAACAAAACTTCAGCCACAACCCCTTGATGCGTTCGAGAACCACTTAACTTTTCTAGTTTTTGTTTGGAGGTTTTTTCAACACGAATACCGTGCTGATCCAGTTGTTGTATTAGGGTGTTTAGGCGTTTATCTTGTCTATTGTCTAGTGTGGAAACCTTAAGGATATTTTGAGGGTTAGTATCAAGTTGTGCTTGTATGCCATGGAAGCCATAAATAAATAATGATTTAGACATTGATTGATCTGTATTTTATAATTTATGATCAAATATCTCTATGTAAGCTTTTTCTCGCAGACCTTTGACCCAGCTATTAAAAAAAGTATTTTTTTTCTTTTGTATTAGCTGGGCCTTGATGGAGGCAAGGTGAGTGTCGACATTGCGTTTGTTAATATTTTTTATAATTCTCCAGCCTTGAGCGGTCTTAAAAGGCTTGGACAATTCATTCTTTTTTAGACCTTGTAGATTTTGCTTGAAAATTGGTGGAAGTCTGTCTTTGTCAAGCCAACCGGATTCACCACCATTTTTGTAAGAGGGGTCTTGAGAGTATAATTTTGCCAAGCTTGAGAAAGAAGTGCCGTTGTTGATTTTGTCGCTCAAATCTAATAAAAATTGCTTAATCAGTTCATCTTTAGATTGTAGCAAAGAGTTTGTTTGATCAATCGAACTGATGGCTATTTGCGCGATCTTAATTTGCTGCTTTAATTTTTTTGAATCATTGGAATTTTTTTTAAGAGCGTCAGAAATTTCGACCTGTGTTAGCTTGACATTGGCCTTTTTCAAAACCACTTGTTTAAGTCCTCTAAGAGATAGTTGGTTGGTAATGTTTTCAACAATTTCACCAAATTGAGGTAGATTTTTTAATTGAGTTAGGGTTAAGTTATTTTGCGAAGCAACTTTTTTTAGTGCAATATTAATAGCATTGTTTTTTGGTATAACACCTACTTCTTTTACTTTTTGCAGCTGTAATGCTAAGTCTATCTGACGATTAATCAGTGCTAATTTCTGTTCTTTGGTTGAAGATGTTTTGATTTCACTGCTGATTTTATCGAAGGTAATAAGGTCATCATTAACAATGGCAATAATACTGTTAGGAGAAGCTAGAGAATTTAATGACCAGATAAAGATAAGTAATAATAGTTTTTTCATTTTAATCATCATCAAGGCTGGTTTAAGTGGTTTGGCATGTTTTCTTCTGAGTATCTGTGTAGTTTTGATGAAGTTGAAATTATAGACCTTTCAGCACTAGTTCAAAATTAGTTACATTGTCGTAATTATTGCCATCGATATGCTTTTTCAAATACTCTACACGTAGGGCCCAGCAGCAAGATTCATAGGCAATACCTGTATTTTTTTTGTTGGTGATTGAATCAGTAAGAGAGCGATTAACACCGCCAAAAATATGAATTTTTTGAGTAATAGGGTAGGCACCAGAGAATTCAGCTGATTCAGTTTTACCATCGTCATGATGACCTAAAGTTAAGAATTTTCTTGGATTTGGTTGATAGGTCATAGTACTATCACGTTTATTAATTTTGTTTGGCTTCTGGATCATA
>GG730025.1 GCA_000205985.2 uncultured Candidatus Thioglobus sp.
CTAAATCACCCATTTGGTTTGTACCCACAACGCTACCGCCATCGCTAGCAATGTCTTGTGTGCGGTAGCCTTGATCAAGCACTGTGTTAACTGCATTGTCAATTTTATCAGCCAATGCCACTTGGTTAAGCGAGTAGCGCAACATCATTGAAACTGACAAAATCGTTGCTAATGGATTGGCCAGATCTTGCCCAGCAATATCAGGTGCAGAGCCGTGAATTGGCTCATACATACCAAAGCCATCTTTATTCAGTGAAGCTGAAGGCAACATGCCAATAGAGCCAGTGAGCATCGCGGCACAATCTGAGAGTACATCGCCAAATAAGTTTGAAGTCACCATCACGTCAAATTGCTTTGGCGCTTTGACTAATTGCATGGCTGCATTGTCCACATACATGTGAGAAAGTTCAACATCTGGGTAGTCTTTAGCCACCTCGATCATTACTTCGCGCCATAATTCACACACTTCTAATACATTGGCTTTGTCCACCGAACAAACGCGTTTGTCGCGTTTTTGTGCAATTTTGAAAGCTGAATGGCCAATACGACGAATTTCTGATTCTGAGTAAGTCGCACTGTTAAAGCCGAAACGCTCACCATTGCGTATTTCAATACCGCGAGGCTGACCAAAGTAAATGCCAGAAACCAATTCACGAACAATCATCAAATCCAAACCAGAAACAATCTCTTCTTTGAGAGTTGAAGCACTTGCTAATTGCGGATATAAAATGGCAGGACGAAGGTTTGAGAATAAATCCATCTCAGCACGCAAACCCAATAGACCACGCTCAGGGCGAAGATCGCGCTCTAAAGCTTCCCACTGGTATCCGCCAACAGCGCCAAGCAAGATAGAGTCGCACTCACGCGCTGCATCCAAAGTTGCTTGAGGAAGGGGTGAACCAGTTTCATCATAAGCCGTACCGCCGACCAAGCCGTGAACCAACTCCATGCCGAGATTTTCATTTTCATTAAGATGGTCGATAACTTTAAGTGCTTGAGCAACAATCTCTTGACCGATGCCATCGCCTGGCAGTATTAATACTTTTGACATTCAACTTCCTGTATATAACTCTTAAAGCGGTTATTTTACTAGATTTCCACCATTTCAAACTGATCCTTAGTCGCACCACAATCAGGGCATACCCAATCTTCGGGGATATCTTCCCATTTTGTTTTTGGCTCAATGCCGTCTTTTGGCGAGCCTAAATATTCGTCATAAACCCAGTCACAAACGATACATCTTAATTTTTTAAATTTCATTGTTATTCCTCGCATAAAAAAAGGGGAGCAATAAAAACTCCCCTTTTTTTGTTTTAACTTTTATTTAAAGCTCATCAGCGTGCTTTGACAAATAATCAGCCACACCTTCTGGTGTATCTTTCATGCCTTCGTCGCCTTTGTTCCAACCGGCAGGGCAAACTTCGCCATGCGCTGTATGGAAATCAAGTGCATCAACCATGCGTAACATTTCATCAACATTACGACCTAATGGAAGGTCGTTCACCACCTGATGGCGCACATCAAAGTTTTCGTCAATTAAGAATGATGCACGAAGTGCAACGCCATCTGGATGCACAATACCATAAGCTTCCATAATTTCATGATTCATGTCAGCCACTAATGGAAAATCAATGTCACCAATACCGCCATCATTAACTGCTGTGTTTCTCCAGCCATTATGAGTAAATTTTGAATCTACTGAAATACCTACCAACTCAACGCCTTTCTCAGAAAATTGAGCAACCCTGTGGTGGTGCGCTAGAATCTCTGAAGGACAAACAAAAGTAAGTGGGTTCCCCGGTACCAAGT
>GG730024.1 GCA_000205985.2 uncultured Candidatus Thioglobus sp.
CCCCATTTCTGTTATCTGCAAATTCCATCATTGTTTGTTCGATTATTTCCTGCTCATCTTCAATGATAATATTGACCATTTCATAAGGTGACAATACTGCATTTTTAATCCAGTCTTGCATGGAAGGACCACCAATGTCTTCCTACTCACCGCGTGCTGCACGATCAGAAATCGTGATGAATCCAATCTTAATTTTTGTGTTATTCATTTTATTGCCGATGATTAATTTAAGTTAATTTTACCCCTCAAGGAGGCCTCTAAAAAGAACGACCTAATGTTTATTTTGTTATTTTTATTTAAAAAAATATCCATTATTGATTCATATCAAGGTTTTGTATTTGTTTATAAGCAAAATCAACGTAACAAAAAATAGTAATTTCTAATTTTTTCTGTTTTCTTGATTCAGGTCAAGGTTTTATCGAAAAACATGAGAATAATAAAAATAAGAAAATTCAAATAAGCGAGGAATGAGTTATGGGTATATCAGCAATCAGTAGCCCAAAAGCGCAAGCTAATTCGGTACTAGCAGCGAATACAATTGCATTTACTGCGTGTTTTGCCGTTTGGGTAATGTTTTCTATTATTGGTATTCCAATTAAAGAATTGCTTGAATTATCCGAAACACAATTTGGCTTATTGGTGGCCACACCGATTTTAACGGGTTCAATATTTAGATTGCCAGTGGGCATGATGACTGATAAAGTCGGCGGTCGAATTGTTTACTTTATCCTAATGCTTGCCATGATTATTCCATTGTGGTTTATCGGAGATGCAACAGAATATTGGCAGTTCTTGGTATTGGGATTGTTCGTTGGTATTGCCGGTGCTTCTTTCTCAGTGGGTATTGCTTATACTGCTAAATGGTTTGACAAAGAACATCAAGGTTTTGCCATGGGTATTTTTGGTGCAGGTAATGCAGGTGCCGCACTGACTAAATTTATCGCTCCATCATTAGTAGTTGCTTACGGTTGGCAGATGGTGCCAAAGGTTTATGCCGTGGCCATGATTGTAGTGGTGATTTTGTATTGGATGTTTACTTATGAAGACCCTGCTCATAAAGTTGCATCAACTGTTACTGTTAAGGATCAATTAAAAGCACTTAACGATCCTAAATTATGGAAGTACATGCAGTATTACTCACTAGTATTTGGTGGATTTGTTGCTTTATCTCTTTGGATGACAAAATATTACATTAATGAATACGGATTTGAATTAACCACAGCAGCGCTACTTGCTGCAATTTTTGTATTGCCATCCGGTGTGATTCGTGCGCTCGGCGGTTGGTTCTCAGATAAATACGGTGCTTACAAAGTAACTTGGTGGGTAATGTGGATTTCACTAATTGCTCTGTTCTTTATGTCGTACCCGCAAGTTGCTTTAGTGGTTCAAACAACCACTGGTGAGTCGATGTTTGATATTAGTCTTAATGTTTGGGTATTTACAACGTTTCTATTTATTTTAGGTATTGCCTGGGGTTTTGGTAAGGCATCAGTGTTTAAGTTTTTATCGGACGAATACCCAGACAACATTGGTGTTGTTTCAGGCATTGTTGGTTTAGCCGGTGGTATAGGTGGATTCTTATTGCCAATCATGTTTGGTATTTTGATTGATTATACGGGCATTAATTCAGTTATTTTTATGCTTTTATACGGTGCAACTGCAGTATCACTAGTATGGATGTACTTTACTTTTGGTAAGGATCAAAAAGCTAAAAACATTCAACAAGCCAGAGACGATGCTTTTGATGAGTATGCACAGACACACGACAATCCAGAAGAAGTAATATCAGCTCGTGCAATATTAGAGCAAATGGATTTGATTAAGGAATTCAACGAAAGATACAACGCCTTTAAAGCAAAAGCTAAGAAAGAACTTGATAAATAATTTTAATGATTTTTAATAAAAGGAGGTCGTAATGGCTCAAGATATAAAAAAATGGAACCCGGATGATGAATCCGAGTGGGAGTCGGGAGGTAAAGCAATTGCGAATCGAAATTTGTGGATATCCATTCCGAGCTTACTTTCAGGATTTGCCGTATGGTTGATGTGGGGTATTATTACCGTGCAAATGCTAAATACAGGTTACGGTGGTTTTGATAAATCACAACTGTTTACTTTGGCAGCAATTGCAGGTTTGTCAGGTGCAACACTACGCATCCCATCGACATTCTTTATTCGTCTAGCCGGTGGTAGAAATACCATTTTCTTAACGACGTCATTATTAATATTACCAGCCTTAGGCTTGGGGATTGCCCTGTCTGCACCTGATACGCCATTTTGGCATTTTCAGATTCTAGCGCTGTTATCTGGTTTTGGTGGCGGTAACTTTGCCTCTTCAATGTCAAACATATCATTTTTCTTTCCGAAGAAGATTCAAGGTTACTCTTTGGGCATGAATGCTGGTTTGGGTAACTTTGGTGTTACTACAATGCAAATTGTTATTCCATTAGTAATGACACTCGCAGTTATGGGTAATCCTACAGAGCTTCAAATTGCCTCAGGCACACTGATTGGTAAGATTCCAGCAGGTACCGATACTTATTTGCAAAATGCAGGTTACGTTTGGTTAATCATCTTGATTCCACTTGCTATTGCTTCTTGGTTAGGAATGAATAACATCACCGAAGATCATGTGTCTCCTAAGATTGGGTCGACACTAGGTGCATTTATTAAGATTATCGTTATGTTAGTTCTGGGTTTAGCAACTGCAACATTTGGTTTATGGTTAATGTTGCCTGAAGTTGCGTCCGGATCAGGATTAATGGTGAGTAAATGGGTAGTATTACCAATCATCATTGCGCTAACCGTATTGCTGCTTAAGTTGTTACCATTAGGTAAGGATTACAAAGAAGGTTTAAAGCGTCAATACAAGATCTTTGAAAACAAGCATACATGGGCAATGACCATTATCTATGTAATGACCTTCGGATCGTTCATTGGTTACGCGGCTACTTTGGCTTTATCTATTAAAGTGATCTTTGGCTTCCAACACATTATGGTTGATGGCATTATGACTCATAATACGGTTAATCCAAATAGTCCTTCAGCATTAACTTATGCTTGGATGGGCGCTTTCGTTGGTGCTTTGATTCGTCCAATTGGTGGCATGATTGCCGATAAGATTGGTGGCGCTAAAGTAACTCAGATTATTTCTGGTGTTATGGTGTTATCAGCATTAGGTGTGGCTTATTACATGAAGCAAGCTTATGCCAGTGCAACGCCTGAAGAGTTCTTCTGGCCATTCTTAATTCTTTTTGTTGTGTTATTTGCAATGACTGGCTTAGGCAACGGATCTACTTTTAGAACAATTTCACAGGTATTTAACAAAGAGCAGGCTGGTCCAGTTCTAGGTTGGACATCTGCGGTTGCTGCTTATGGTGCATTCATTATTCCGAAAGTATTTGGTGAGCAGATCAAGCTAACAACACCTGAAAATGCTTTGTACGGTTTTGCAGTGTTCTATGCAGTATGTATGGTGATTAACTGGTGGTTCTACTTACGTAAGGATGCAGAGTTTCATAATCCATAAACATTAACAACATAAATTGGGGTGGTTAATAACCGCTCCTCTTTATTAAAAATAATTTTGTGAGTTATTTTTAATAAAGAATATGATTTTATTGACCTAAGTCAAGGTTTTATACAAGACTACGGGCAAAATAAAAAATAAAGTTTAGTAAGATTTTTAATTAACAAAGAAGAGAGATAAAAACAGGAGAAAGGACTATGAGTCATTTTTTAGACAGACTTAAATATTTTAATCGCATTAAGTCAACTTATTCAAAAGGACACGGCATTGTTACCGAAGAGGATCGCGCATGGGAAGATACTTATCGCAATCGCTGGCGTCATGACAAGGTAGTTCGCTCAACGCACGGTGTAAACTGCACGGGCGGTTGTTCTTGGCAGATTTTTGTAAAAAATGGTCTGGTATCGTATGAAATGCAACAAACGGATTATCCACGTACTCGTGAAGATTTACCAAATCACGAACCTCGCGGTTGCCAACGTGGTGCCTCATTCTCATGGTACTTATATTCTCCACACCGTATTAAATACCCATTAGTTCGTGGTCGACTACTTGATTTATATCGCGCTGAACGTGCCACTGGAAAAGACCCTGTTGAAGCTTGGGAAGCAATCCAATCTGATAAAGAAAAACGTGATTCATACGTTGGTGTTCGTGGTTTAGGTGGCTTTGTTCGTGGAAACTGGGATGAGGTAGTTGAAATGACAGCTGCTGCAAACGTCTACACCATTAAAAAATACGGTCCTGACCGTATTTATGGTTTTTCTCCAATTCCAGCAATGAGTATGATTTCATACGCAGCAGGATCAAGATACTTGTCTATGATTGGTGCGGGTGTTGGCTCGTTCTACGATTGGTATTGTGATTTACCACCAGCTTCTCCTCAAGTATGGGGCGAGCAAACTGACGTTCCTGAGTCAGCTGACTGGTACAACTCTAAGTACATCATTATTTGTGGTGCAAACTTACCAATGACACGTACGCCAGATGCACACTTTATGACTGAGTCGCGTTACAACGGTACTAAAATTATTTCAATGGCGCCAGACTATGCAGAATACGTTAAGTTTGCTGATCTTTGGATGCCTGTTAAGCAAGGTACAGATGCAGCTGCCTTTATGGCAATGGGTCATGTAGCGCTTAAAGAATTCCACGTTGATAAACAAGATCCATACTTTACAGAATATGCACGTAGCTTTACTGACTTCCCAATGCAAGTTATTTTGGAAGAGGTTGACGGAAGAATGGTTACAGGTCGATTCCTTCGTGCTTCAGATTTTAATAAGAACATGGGTGAAAAAAACAACCCTGAGTGGAAGACTGTTGTTTTTGATTCTAAATCAAAAACCTTTGTTTCTCCAAACGGATCAATCGGATACCGTTGGGGTGAAGAAGGTAAATGGAATATTCTAGAGAAAGCTAACGGTAAAGATATTGAGCAAGAGCTTAGTTGTATTGATAATTCTGATGCAGTTGTTGATGTTACTTTCCCACACTTTAATCCTGAAGAGGGCGATTCATTAGTTCGTAAGATTCCAGTACGTAAACTTAAACTTGTTGATGGTAAAGAAGTAATGGTAACGTCAGTTTGTGATTTACAAATTGCACAATATGGTATTGATCGTGGTTTAGGTGATAACCTAGCTACTTCATACGATGATGAAAGCACACCTTATACGCCAGCATGGGCTGCCAAAATTACGGGCGTTCCAGCTGCTGATTTAGAGCGTACAGGTCGTGAATTTGCTGATAACGCTTCGAAAACTCGAGGTAAATCAATGGTTATTTTGGGAGCAGCGATTAATCACTGGTACCACAATGACATGAACTACCGCGGTATTATGAATTTACTACACATGTGTGGTTGTGTAGGTCAATCAGGTGGTGGTTGGGCTCACTATGTAGGACAAGAAAAATTACGTCCACAAGCAGGTTGGGCGCCAATTGCATTTGGCTTGGACTGGAATCGTCCACCGCGTCATATGGCTTCTACTACGTATTGGTACTTCCATACGGATCAGTGGCGTTATGAGCGTGTTGAGGCGGATGATTTATTAGCCTCTACCGCTAAAGCTAAATACAAAGGCAATCAGTTGGCCGACTATAACGTTGCAGCGCAACGTATGGGTTGGACGCCATCGATTCCTCAGTTTGATCAAAACCCATTAGAGTTAGCTAAAGAAGCAGAAGAAGCTGGCGCAAAAGATGAAGCGGCAGTATCTCAGTATGTAGCTGACAAACTTAAAAGTGGTGATTTGAATTTTGCTTATGAAGATATTGATGCAGAAGACAACTTCCCACGTAACTTATTTGTATGGCGTGCTAACCTAATTGGTTCATCGTCTAAAGGTCATGAGTATTTCTTAAAGCATTTACTCGGCGCACAAAATGGTGTACTTGCTGAAGGCACTGAAGGTGAAGCTTGTAAAGAGATTAAGTGGCATGAAAAAGCCCCAGTTGGAAAGCTAGACTTAATGGTTGATATCAACTTCCGTCTAAATTCAACCGGTGCTTATTCTGATATCGTGTTGCCAACGGCAACTTGGTATGAAAAAGCTGACCTTAACACAACAGACATGCACCCGTTTATCCATCCATTGGGTAAAGCAGTTGATCCTGCATGGGAATCTAAATCTGATTGGCAGATCTTTAAAACCATTGCTAAGAAATTCTCAGAACTTTCTGAAAAGCACTTAGGTGTACAAAAAGACGTAGTATCACTGCCAATGCAGCACGATACTCCGATGGCGATGGCACAACCATTTGGTGAAGTTAAAGACTGGAAGAAGGGCGAATGTGACTTGATTCCTGGCAAAACTGCACCAATATTCAAGGTAGTTGAAAGAGATTTCCCAAGTACTTATGCTAAGTACATTGCCTTAGGTCCATTAATGAACAAGCTAGGTAATAATATTAAAGGTATTGATTGGAATACGGATAAAGAAATTACAGAGCTAGCTACGTTAAATGGTGTCATTAAAGAGGAGGGTGTTTCTAAAGGCATGCCATCACTTGCACAAGACATTCATGTGTGTGATGCGGTAATGCGTATGGCACCTGAAACTAATGGTGAAGTAGCGCATAAGTCTTGGTCTGCACAGTCTAAGAAAACAGGTATTGATCATTCACACCTTTATAAAGGTCGTCAAGACGAGAAAATTACTTATAGAGATATTGTTTCTCAACCACGTAAGATTATTACCGCACCAACTTGGTCAGGTATTGAGTCTGAAGAGGTGAGTTACAACGCTTGTTACACTAATCTTCATGAGCACATTCCTTTAAGAACATTAACAGGTCGTGCGCAATTCTATCAAGATCATGAATGGATGCTAGACTTTGGTGAAGGTTTCTGTGCTTACAAGCCAGCAATTGACATGAAGACACATAACAACATTCCTGATAGTGTTAAGAAGAAGCCGCACTTAGTGCTTAACTGGATTACGCCACACTCTAAGTGGGGTATTCACTCAACTTATCAAGATAACTTGAGAATGTTAACACTCTTCCGTGGCGGTCCATACTTCTGGATTTCTGAAGAAGACGCAAAATCAGTTGGCCTTGAAGATAATGATTGGGTAGAAGCGGTTAATGATAATGGCGCGGTAACAGCTAGAGTGGTTGTTTCGCAAAGAGTGCCAAATGGCATGGCACTTATGTATCACGCTCAAGAGAAGATTGTCAATGTTCCAGGCTCACCAACCACAGGAAAACGTGGTGGTATTTTGAATGCGGTAACGAGAACAGTACCTAAACCAACACACATGATTGGTGGCTATGCTCAGTTGTCTTATGCATTTAACTATTACGGTACAGTGGGTTCAAATCGCGATGAATATGTGATTGTTCACAAAATTGAAGATCAAGATGTGGACTGGTTAGAGAAACCATTAACCCCTGAAAGAGAGGCAGCTAAGAATCCTCCAGGCATCAATAATTAATCTAGGAGAAGAGAGATGAAAATAAGAGCACAAATTTCGATGGTACTGAACCTAGACAAATGTATTGGTTGTCACACTTGTTCGGTTACTTGTAAAAATATTTGGACTAACCGTAAAGGCGTAGAGTACGCTTGGTTTAATAACGTTGAATCTAAGCCTGGTATTGGTTTTCCTAAAAATTGGGAAGATCAAAGTAAATGGAAAGGCGGCTGGGAAGTTGTCAAGAATAAGTTAGAGCTTAAAGCGGGTGGTCGTATGAGTAAGTTGGCAAATATTTTTGCTAATCCTAATATGCCAGAAATTGACGATTACTATGAGCCATATGATTTTAAATATCATAAGCTACAATCGTCTCCATTGCTTGAGGCAACGCCAACGGCGCGCCCTGTATCGCAAATTACCGGTAAGGATATGGATAAGATCGAATGGGGCCCTAATTGGGAAGACGATCTAGCAGGTGAGTTCGAGAAGCGATCTAAAGACGTGAACTTCAAAAATGTTGACAAAGAAATGTACAAAGACTTTGAAAATACATTCCACATGTACCTTCCACGATTGTGTAATCATTGTCTCAATCCTTCTTGTTTGGCTTCTTGCCCATCAGGTGCAATTTACAAACGTGAAGAAGACGGTATTGTATTAGTTGACCAAGACAAATGCCGTGGTTGGAGAATGTGTGTAACGGGTTGCCCGTACAAGAAGGTTTATTACAATTGGGAATCAGGAAAATCAGAAAAATGTATTGGTTGTTACCCAAGAATTGAATCTGGCCTGCCAATGGCATGTGCTGAATCATGTGTAGGTCGTATTCGTTATGTGGGTGTTATGCTTTACGATGCAGACAAGATTGGTGATAGTGCTGCAACACCAAACGAAACAGATCTATATCAAGAGCACTTAGATGTATTTATGGATCCAAACGATCCGAAAGTAATCAAGCAAGCTTTAGAAGACGGTATACCTCAATCATGGATTGATGCGGCTCAAAACTCTCCCGTTTATAAAATGGTGATGGATTGGAAGATTGCTTTCCCAATTCACCCTGAGTACAGAACCTTGCCAATGATGTGGTATGTGCCACCATTGTCTCCAGTTCAGAGTCAAATCGACAAGGGTAATGTTGAAACATCAAACGGCATCATACCAACAGTAGATGCAATGAGATTCCCGGCTAAATATTTGGCTAATATGTTTACAGCAGGTGATGAAAAGCCAATCATAAGTTCAATGAGCAAGCTGCTAGCGATGCGTGCACATCAACGTTTTAAAGCGGTTGATGGTACTGATGGCAAACAAGTATTGGCTGATGCTGGTTTGAGTGTTGAACAAGCTGAAGACATGTATCAAATGCTGGGTATTGCAAATTATGAAGATCGCTTTGTAATTCCAACTTCACACGAAGAAATGCGTCATGAAGACCCGTATGGTTTCCAAGGTCAAAATGGCTTCTCAGGTGGCAATGTTAGTTCTCATGGTTCTGACGGTGGTAAAGGATTTAGTTTATTCCCTTCACCGCGCAAGAAATCAGTGATTCCTGTAGAAAACATGCCTAAGCACAAAAGTTAAGGAGAAATTATGCAAGTATTTAATGTTTTATCAAAACTAATCGATTATCCAAGTGATGAGCTAATGGAGAACTTGGATTCGGTCATTGAGTTTGTTAGTGAGTCATCAGAAATTGACGACAATGAGAAGAAAATCATCATGGAGTTTATTTCTTGGATGCGTATTCACACAACAACAGGCATACAGCAATCCTATGTTGAAACTTTTGACATGGTGCCAGAGCACGATCTGCATTTAACTCACCATATCTTTGGTGATGACAATGGCCGTGGCCCTGCATTGATTGATTTATCTGAGCATTTTAAGAACGAAGGATTAGAAGTTAAAGATGGTGAAATTCCAGACTTTCTACCTTTAATCTTAGAATACGTAGCAACACTAGATGACATGGAATCAAGAGTATTTTTAGGTGATGCGAAAAAGATTATTAAAGTAATCGCGGATAATTTAGACGAGGCTAAAAGTCCTTATGCTAAATTGATTAGAATTGTTGAAAAACGCAGCTATTTAGCACAAGCTGCATAAGGAGAAATGAGATGACATTAGATAATTTTTTATTTGGGGTTTATCCATATATCGCAGGTGTGGTGTTTATTTTAGGTAGCTGGATTCGCTTTGATCGCGAACAGTACACTTGGAAAGCAGATTCATCACAGTTGTTAGGCAATAAAGGCATGGTTCTGGCCAGCAATTTATTCCATGTGGGTATTATTGGTATTTTCTTTGGTCACGCGGCAGGTATGCTGTTACCACACAGCTGGTGGCAATTAGTTGCCACTGATGTGCAGCATCAGTACATTGCTATTTATGCAGGTTTTGCATTTGGTGGCATGGCTGCCATCGGTGCAGCATTGTTGTTCTATCGTCGCATGACTAATGATCGAGTTAAGGCAGTGAGTCGCTTTAGAGATAATTTCGTAATATTCTGGCTATTGTTAACTGCTTTGTTGGGTTTGAATACTATTTCTGGCTCTATGCATCATGCGGAAACAGGCGATGTGTCCATCATGCTGACTTTAGCTGAGTACGTGAAAAGTATCGCTACACTAAGTGTTGATCCATCATTACTTGCTGGTGTACCGTACACTTATAAACTTCACATGTTGTTTGGTATGACGATATTTTTAGTGTTCCCATTCACGCGTTTGGTTCACGTTTGGTCAGTACCAGTTACTTATCTAATGCGCCCGTATCAAATCGTTAGAAGAAAACGCATGAGAACTAATTAAAGGAGGTCGGCTTAATGTCTTTTTATTTTGAAAGTGTAAAGAGTATGGAACAGATGGGCGCTGATGATAACTACATCCAAGGCTGGATTGCTGGTTATCTTGGCAACCCTGAAATTGAAGAACAAAGAATGACCGATGAATATGAATCTGGTTATGAAGATGGCAAGGAAAAAACCGATGCTAATTTTTCAAATTTTTGCTAATTGTTTTTAACTATGAAAATTAATGATAAAGAAATAGAATTAGACCCAGAAGGGTATTTAATTCACCCTGAAGACTGGGATCAAGACGTGGCTCTTGAATTAGCCAAGTCTGAAAATGTAGAACTCAGTGACGATTATTGGACGATCTTTGATTTTATGCGTTCTTATTACAACGACAACGGTGTTGCACCTGATGTTCGCCACACTACTAAACAAATGACCGTTGATTTTAGTGTAGATAAAAAAGCCGCTAAGGCAAAGTTATTCACAATGTTTCCTTATGGGTATGTCAAGCAAGCCTGTAAAGTATCTGGTATGAAGCGCCCAAGAGGCTGGAGTACCGGTTAAAGCTTTAGTAGGGCAATTATCTAACACTTCTCTCCCCGTTATACAGTTGCCCTACTAAATTTTTATTAAAAAAACAATGAAACAATTTTTAATTAAATTTCTGTGGGCTTTTTTCTGGCTGTTTTTTGGTCTGATGATTGCACACACTAACAACATTACCGACACAACTCAAATTGTTATGATAATGATGGCAAGTTTATTAATTGCAGATGGTTTTAAGTTAGTCGTTAGAAAAATTGCATCACACGCATTGGTTTAATAAACACCTTTTGTAAAATCTTAAAGCACTGATAAGAATACTAAAAAAATTAAAGGGGCGAGAGTGGAAACTAAAGAGTTAATCATATCAGCCATTGGTGCATTTATAGCCGTTGCTATGGCTGGTTTTTTCTCTAATGTAATCTTAGAAACTACCGATTCTCCGCTCATCATTGCTTCTGCTGGTGCATCCGCCATGCTGATGTTTGGTTTGCCGCATGCGCCTGTTTCTCGTCCGTGGAATCTAATCGGTGGCCATATGGTTTCAGCCATTGTGGGCGTTACTTGCTATTATTTAATATCCGATACTTTGCTTGCAACTTCGATTGCAATACCCGTTGCTCTGGTGGCTATGCATTTATTAAAATGCATGCACCCGCCAGGGGGTGCGACGGCAGTAACGGCGATTATTGGTGGCGAGGCCATTCATCAGTTAGGTTATATCTTCGTTGTTATTCCGATATTTTTTAATTCTCTGATTTTGTTAATCGTTGCTATTTCAGTGGCAAGTTTTAGAGATAAAAATCCATTTGAAGATTTACTTTAGCTGGTTGCTTACCCGCCAGTAACGGGCGGGTAAAAAGCCACTTCATCGGTATCTTTAAGCAAGGTTGAATCGTTAGCAATTTCTTGATTAACCGCACAAAGGATATTATTTGGGAAATAACGCTCTTCGTGTTTTTTAGCCAAAAGTGTTCTTAATTGTTTAACGGTTGTATTGCTTTTAAGTTCAAATTCCTCACTTGAAATTTTAAGATTTTCTTTAAGGGATGCAAAATATAAGATTTTCATCCGCCAATCTCTGCCATTTGTCGATTACTGATGTTGTCGATAGAGGAGTTAAATTCATGTTTTTCTGGCTTTTTGTTAATGGCCTCAACAATCATAGTTTTAATTTCATCATCGGTTAAATCTGAACGAACAGCATCTTTTAAAGAGATCGCATCTTCCTGCCCTAAGCATAAGATTAAGTCGCCTTTAGCGGTTAATCTAATACGATTACAAGTTTGGCAAAAATGATTAGACACGGCACTAATAACACCAACACTAGATTGAGTATTGTTAATTTTAAAATTCTTAGCAGGACCGTCAGTCTTGCTGGAAGTTAAAGGTGTGATTTTATTTTTTAAATGTTGAGTAACTCTAGCTAAAATATCTTTTTCACTGTAGTGTAAAGAAGTAGCGTCAATACCTGCAGAGCCAATTGGCATAGTTTCGATGAAGCGAACGTCAATACCTTTTTCGATGGCAAAATCAATCATTGATTCAATCTCATTATCGTTATTGCCACGCATAACCACCATGTTAATTTTAATTGGGTGCATGCCCGAAGCGATTGCCGCATCAATACCTTTGATGACTTCATTAACATCTCCGCCACGGGTGATTTCTTTGAAGCGATTAGGCATTAGTGAGTCAATAGAAATGTTAACCCGATTAATGCCATTCTCATGAAGTTTTGGTGCGAATTTTTCCAGTAAGTGTGCATTGGTTGACAATGGCACATCCTTAATACCATCAATACTACTGATTAGTCGGGCGATTTTTACAATGCCTCTACGTAGCAATGGTTCACCACCGGTTAATCGTACTTTACTAATACCTAATTCGGCAAATAATCTCACAATCCGCTGAATATCTTCATAGCTCAGAATATCCTCGCGTTTGCAATTAGGCGTGTGTTCATCATCTCGACAGTAAAAACATCGATAGTTACAATGTTCCGTAATCGAAATTCTTAAATAATTGATCTCTCGACCAAATTTATCAATTAATTTAGGCATCTTCAAGCTTCCAGTGGCCAGACTTCCCACCTTGTTTTTCTAATAATTGGACACCGTCAATTTTCATAAAACGATCCACCGCTTTGCACATGTCATAAATCGTAAGCGCAGTAATACTGGCTGCAGTCAGTGCTTCCATTTCCACACCCGTTTGTGCGTTGAGCTTTACAAGCGTGTTAATTCGTATGCCATTGTCTATAAATTCAAATTCAACCTCAATTTTTGAAAGATTGAGGCTATGACACATAGGGATTAAGTGGTGCGTTTGCTTGGCAGCCATAATGCCAGCAATTCTTGCCACTGCAAGCACATCACCTTTTTTAAAATCGTTATCCTTGATTTTTTGTAAGGTAGTGCTTTTCATTAAAATTTTAGCAGTTGCTTTGGCGATACGTGTGGTGTTGTCTTTGTCAGACACGTCCACCATATTAGCTTCGCCATTTTTATTTACATGGGTTAATTCGCTCATAACATCATCTCAGATAGTGGGTAAAAATTTAAAATTTCACCCTGTTTAAAAGTAGTTTTTTCAGGTATTTCTATTAAGCCATCTGCCCAAACCATTGAGCTTAAAACTTCCGATCCTTGTTTTGGGTACTGGTTTGCCCTGGCAGGAGTTGTTGTGTGATCAAGCCGTGCACGTACAAATTCTCGTCTGGGTTTAGATCTGTGCCAATCAAAATTTGCCTCAACCTTAATTGTAGTGTTTAGATAATGAGATGCACCTTGTATTTTCTTAATAAAAGGTCTGGCAAATAATAGAAACGTTACCATGGCAGACACAGGATTACCAGGGAGGCCAATAAACGCAGTGTCGCCAACTCGACCAAAAGCCAGTGGCTTACCGGGTTTCATTTTAATGCGCCATAAGTTTAGCTCTCCCAGTTGTTGTACCGCTGGTTTGACATGATCTTCTTCGCCTACTGACACACCGCCTGTAGTCATAATCAAATCACATTTTTCTTTCAATGATTCCAATGCATTAACAGTGGCATCCAGCGTATCTTCAACGTTATTTAAATTGATAATTTCACAGTTTAAATTTTTCAGCATAGCGACCAACGCATAGCGATTAGAATTGTAAATTTGACCATCTTTTAGTGCATTACCTGGTTCGATCAGTTCATCGCCGGTAAAAAATACCCCTACCTTAATTTTTTGAAATACTTTAATTTCACCTGCTCCAACAGAGGCGGCTAGTGCAATATCTTGTGCTCTAAGTTTTGTGCCAACTTTTAAAATTACCTCACCTGATTTGATATCATTGCCTTTGGGTCTGATGTTTTCATTAAGTGAGATTGGTCGATAAATTTCAATTTTTAAATCATTTTCAATCAGCTCACATTCTTCTTGCATGATGATAGTATTAGCACCATCGGGCACAGGGGCGCCAGTAAAGATACGCGCTGCATAACCAGGCTCCAATAAACGGCCAATACTACCTGCAGGGATTCTGTCACTAATTTCAAATTTAACCCCACCTAGGGCATTAACTTGTTCATCTTTAAGGTTGATTGCATAACCATCCATCGCAGAATTATCAAAGCCTGGAACGTTAATATTTGAGCTAATGTCAGCTGCTAGGATTTGATCCAGTGCATCATCGAGTGCAACAAGGTGAGTCTTGCTGTTTGAACTAGCAGAATTTGTTAGTATCTCTAAAGCTTCATCAGTTGAAAGTAGTACTTGCGGTATTTCGTCACAGCCACAATCAACAGCTTGGTTATTTATCATGTTTAGTTAAGTTATTGTTTATTACTAAAAGTTGTTTGATGATTGTATCATACGTGTTTATATTCGTCGACAACAAGCCCTATGGAAACAATAGCTAAAAGCGATATTACTGCACTTATTCTCGCAGGCGGTCAAGCCAAGCGTATGAACAGGCAAGACAAAGGTTTAATTTTGTTTCGCAATAAGCCACTTATTTCTTATGTGGTTAATATTATCTCTAAAAATGTAGATAGTATATTGGTGAGTGCCAATAGAAACATTGACTTATATCAAGAATTTGGCGAAGTTATTACTGATGATTTGCCCGATTTCCAAGGCCCACTTGCTGGGATATCTACTGCACTCAACAAAGTCAAGACAAAATATTTGTTAATAATGCCTTGTGATGGACCGTATGTGAGTGAATTACTGCTTGATAGGCTCGTCAAAGCAATGGAGAAAAAAGATACTTTAATGTGTGTTGCAGCTGAGAATGAATACCTGCATCCAACCTTTGCACTGATTAATGTCTCTGTTGCACCAGTACTTAGTCAATATTTAGATGATGGCGGTAGAAAATTAGGGAAATTTTTTAAAGATAACAGGGCTACTGAAGTTGATTTTTCTGATCAGCCAAAAATATTTATTAACTTAAATTCACCTGAAGATTTTTTATCTACCAAACACATTCATAGCAAATAGATTAAGTATTGACAATTTTTGCCATTGTGTTATTATTGTCAATATGACGACAATGAACATATCTTTACCAGATCAATTGAAGTCCCATATTGATCAGCGTGTAAGTCATGATGGATATGGCTCTTCTTCAGAATTTATTCGTGATCTAATTCGTAAGGATCAGGCAGAAGAGGCTGAGAAAAAACTCGTTAGCCTTATCCAGGATGGACTTGAGTCTGGCAATCCTATTATGGTTGACAATAGTTACTGGAAAAATAAGAAAGCATTCCTGACTAAATAATGAATTTAGTCATTCGCCCTCAAGCTGATACTGATATCAATACAGCTTTCGACTATCTTAAGCAAGATGGTCCTAAAATTGCTATTGAATTCTTGGATACAGTAGAACACAATTTTGATCTAATTAAACAAAATCCAGAAATCGGCTCAACTCGATATGATGGTTTATTTCCAGTTAAAGGGTTAAGGTTCTTTAAGGTTGGAAAATTTCCTTGGTTGATCTTTTATTTCTCTACTCAGTCAATGATTGATATAGTTCGTATTTTGCACGGCACTAGAGATATTCCGACTATTTTATCTACCAACGACTAGCTGCATCATTGTCGTTATCTTTAGCCTCCACCCATTTACTCTCATTTGTGGTGTGCTCTTTTTTCCAAAAAGGCGCCTGAGTTTTTAAATAATCCATAATAAACTCACACGCTTCAAAAGCAGATTTTCGGTGTTTGCTGGTGGTGACAACCAGCACGATTTGATCATTAATATCAAGGTCGCCTACACGATGAATAATGGTAATATTGCCTAGTGGCCAGCGACCTTGAGCTTGTGTTGCAATAGACTCGAGCGCTTTTTCTGTCATACCCGGATAATGCTCTAATGTCATTTTTTGAATAGGCGCATCATCCAAATCACGCACAGTACCTACAAAACTAACCACGGCACCAATATCACTATCATCACCTCTTGCAAGATTAACTTCAAGCGTTAAATCAAAATCTTTTTTTTGTATGTTAATCTTGTTCATGGCCTTAATTATAGGATTCTATTTCGATTAATTGTATTTTTTTTATTAGTTTATTCTAATATTGATGGATAAATATGTATAATTGTACTTAGTTAATTCCCAATGACGGGACATTAGCAACAAACACAGACGTTTATTTAGATCCTTAACAAAAGGGCTTAAATAAACGTTTTTTTTTGCCAATTTTAAGGATGAAATTGGCGCCAAGGTATCGAAGCCAGTTATTGTATTTGTATGAATTTACAAACACAATAACTGGCTTTTTTTTGCTTTAAAAAGTGAGATAAATAAAAAGGAAATAATATGAAAAAATTAGTGATAGTCGGTTCAGGCATGAGTGCCATGAAGGTGGTGGATGAAGTTTTAAAAATAGATCCGCTTATGTATCAAATTACCGTTATTGGTGCAGAAACAGTATTGCCTTACAATAGAATTATGCTTTCACCCGTCTTATCTGGTGAAAAAACTTTTAAAGAAATCCAAACGCATGACGAAGTTTATTTTGCTCAAAACAACATTACCTTTAAACCTGGATATGAAGTGACTGCGGTTGATAGAAAATCTAAGAGTGTTTTGGTATCTAAGGTTGGCAAAACCGAATCTTACCCGGTTGATTATGATCGACTGGTTCTGTGTACTGGATCAGTTCCTTTTATTTTGCCATTGCCAGGTAAAGAATTAGAAGGCGTAGTTTCATTTAGAGACATTTATGATGTTGAGTATATGAAATCCAAAGCCTCAAGTAGTAAAAAAGTAGCAGTGATTGGTACCGGATTGCTAGGCCTTGAGGCAGCAAATGGTCTTAATGAACTTGGATTTGAAGTAACTGTTATTGGTAATGCTGGCTCTATTATGAACATGCAATTAGATGCTACTTCTGGCGGGTTGTTACAAAAAGTGCTTGAAGAAAAAAATATCTCATTTAAGTTAAATACTACCACAACAAAAATCAAGGGTAAAGATTCAGTTGAGATGCTAGAGTTTGACGATGGATCGACATTACCAACAGACATGGCGGTAATGTCTGTTGGCATTATCCCAAATGACACATTGGCTAAAGAAATTGGACTGCAAACGGATCGAGGCATTGTTGTTACCGACACAATGATGACTTCAGATCCAGCGATTTATTCAGTAGGTGAATGCATTAAACACCGAGGCACTACTTATGGTTTGGTGGCACCACTGTTTGAACAAGCGCGTGTTTGTGCTGAGCAAGTATGTGAGGTAAGTCACCATATGTATATTGGATCAGACCTTTCTACAAAGTTAAAAATTTCCGGTGTGGACGTTTTTTCAGCAGGTGAGTTTGATGATACTGATGATGAGGTTATGTGCTCTAAAGATCATGCACTTAACACCAGAAAGCGACTTTCAATTCGTGATAACAAATTAGTGGGTGCGGTGCTATTTGGCGACTCTACAGATGGATTATTCTACTTTGACCTTATTAAGAAAGAGACCGACATTACCGATATGCGTAAAACCTTGTTGTTTGGTGATATCAGCATTGATAGTGCATCAGCAGGTTCTGTTGGTGTGGAAAAAATGAGTGATGATGAGCAGGTCTGTGGCTGTATGGGTGTGACTAAAGGAGATATTATTAACGCAGTCGCTGGTGGTTGCGATACGTTTGAGTCCATGCAAGAGAAAACAGGATGTGCAACTGGTTGTGGTGGATGTGGATCGGTTGCTAAACAGATTTTCAGTTTTGTTTCTGGTGCAGAGTTAGTTGCTAAAGATGCTTTGTGTAATTGCACTACTCACTCAACCCAAGAAGTGCGTGAGTACATTAGGTTACTTGACGAAGTTGCAAATATTAATGATATTAGAGATGCTTTAGAATTTGATGGATCTTGCGAAGTATGTGGCGCAGCAATTAATTACTATTTATCTTCTCAGTTTAATGATAAATATATCCATAATGATGCAGAGCGTCCACATAACGAGATGATGCACGCAAATAAACAGCGTGACGGCACTTATTCAATCGTACCACAAATGCAGGGTGGTTTAACGACGCCATCTGAACTGAAGGCATTGGCAGATATTGCCGTTAAATACGATGTCCCAACCGTAAAAGTAACCGGCGGTCAGCGCATTGATTTACTTGGCATTCCTAAAGAAAATCTTAATGACATGTGGGATGAAATTGCTGATGCAGGTATGGAGGCTGGGTACGCTTACGCTAAAGCCACCAGAACTTGTAAATCTTGTGTTGGTATAGACCATTGTATGATGGGTACGCAAGATTCGATGGGACTTTCTGTAAAAATGGAAGATGCCGTCTGGTCACACTTCATGCCGCATAAATTCAAAATGGGTGTGAGCGGTTGCCCGCGTAATTGCGCCGAAGCAACCATTAAAGACTTTGGTGTTATTTGTACTGAAAAAGGCTATGAGATTCACGTTGCTGGCGCTTGTGGTATTCGCACTAAAGCTTGTTTAAAGGATCGATTCTTTGAAACAGAAGATGAAGTGGTTGAATACCTTAAAGCCTTTACTCAGCTTTACCGCGTAGAGGCAAATTACCTTGAACGTGTCATGCATTTTGAAGAGCGTGTTGGTTTGGATTACATTCAGTCTAAATTAGATACGCCTGAAAAAATTAAATCTTGGGCAAGCTTATTACCAAAGACAATTAAAAATCCTTGGAAAACAGTAGACCATAGGAAGTCTGCTTAATATAAGGAATGATAATGGAAGATAAATTAAACATATTTTCATTTACTGGCAAGTATCGAATCCTGCATTTGACTTGGTTTGCCTTTTTTATGACTTTTGTGGTTTGGTTGAGTCTCGGCCCAATGATGCCATTCATTCAAGAAGCACTAGGATTAAGTGAGCAACAAGCAAAGGTGTTACTGATCTTGAATGTAGCCATGACCATTCCTGCCAGAATTGTGGTGGGCATGTTGGTGGACAAGATAGGGCCTAAAATTATGTTTTCTTCAATTTTGATTTTGGGTGGGCTGGTCTCAATTGCATTTTCTTGGATGCAGTCATACGAGCAATTAGCATTACTAAGATTTTTATCAGGCTTTATTGGCGCTGGTTTCGTGGTCGGTATTCGCATGATATCTGAGTGGTTTCCTGCTAAACAAACTGGTACGGCTCAAGGTATTTACGGTGGCTGGGGTAATTTTGGTTCAGCAGGTGCAGCGGTGTCTTTGCCCTTTATTGCTGCAAGTTTTGGCGATGTGGATGGTTGGCGTTATGCTATTACCATAGCCAGTATTTTAGCAATTGCATACGGTATTTTTTATTATTTCAATGTGAGTAATACCCCTAAAGGCTCTACTTATTTTAAGCCAAAGAAGTCAGGTGCAATGGAGGTCAGTAACATTAAAGATTTGGTGTTGTATATTCTAATGAACATTCCTTTGTATTTGGCATTGTCATTATTAACTTGGAAATTATCCCCCAGTAAAATGGGTATGATTTCATTAAGTGTAGAGTTTGGTGTGTACGCTTTTTTGGTGCTAACATTTTTATTTCAAGTGTTTAAAACCTGGAGCATTAATGCGGATAATTTAAAAAATCCTGTACCTAAGCAGCATCAATATAAATTCAAGCAAGTGGCTATTCTTGATTGGGCCTATTTGGTGACGTTTGGTACCGAATTAGCAGTGGTGTCAATACTAGCTATGTTTTACGTTGATTGGTTTGAACTGCCTAAAATAACAGCTGCACTTCTGGCAGGTGTATATCCGTTCATTAATTTATTTGCACGTCCAGGCGGTGGTTATTTAAGCGATAAATACGGGCGTAAATTAACCTTGATAGTTACCTTCTCTGGCGTTACACTAAGCTTTTTAGCTTTGGGCAATGTTGATAAAAGTTGGTCTATTTATCTAGTGGTTCTCTTAACTATTTTTGGCGGTATTTTCTCCAAGGCTGGATCGGGTGCAGTATTCGCTATGGTGCCACTCATTCAAAGAAGATTAACAGGTCAAATTGCAGGCATGGCAGGTGCATTTGGCAATGTGGGTGCGGTAATATTCTTGACAGCTAACTCGTTGGTAGATTATGATGAATTTTTTATGTTAATTGGCATGGTGAGTGCAGCGGTATTAGTACTTATCGTTGTATTTTTAGAGGAACCAAAAGGCCACATGACTGAGATTTTAGACGATGGCACGGTTGAGGTAATTAAACTGGATTAACGATGCAGCAATTAAAAGTTACAATTAGTTCTCACTCAGTTGCAGGCATTAAACCTGAAAATCAAGACGCTTGCGCTTATCACATACCCAATGCACAAGCACTTGAGTACAAGGGCGTTGTTGGTGTTATTGCCGATGGTGTGAGTGCTTGTGAAAGAGCAAAAGAAGCAAGCGGTTGTTGTGTCAAAGGCTTCTTGAGTGATTACTATGCAACTCCAGACTCTTGGAGTGTAGAGCACTCAGCCACTAAGGTTATCTCAGCTCTGAACAATTGGTTGTACTCCCAATCAATGCGCAGTGATGAGGTCTCGTCAATGCTGTCAACGCTTAGCACAGTGATTATTAAATCCAATACAGCGCACGTGTTTCATGTGGGTGATTCACGCGTTTATCGATACCGGTCAGGCGTATTAACCCAACTGACTAAAGACCATGTTTTAAGTTTGAACAAAGAAAAAACCTACTTGTCCAGAGCAATGGGATTTGACTTAAAAATCAATGTGGACTACCAAACTTTTGATATCGAATTGAACGACCAGTTTTTAATGACCACTGATGGCGTGCACGATTACTTGGACAATGCTTTATTGGAGGTTTTAATGAATAAAGCATCAACGGTTGACGATATTGTTGATAGAGCCTTGGACAAGGGCAGCCAAGATAATGTTTCAGCCATGATTATCAGCATTGATCAACTGCCAGAGAAAAATCTAAACGAAGCTTTTGATGAGTTAACTCAAAGACCGGTACCTCCAGATCTTGTTAAAGGCATGAAAATTAATGGATTTGAAATAGTGTCACTCATTATTTCAAGCTCAAAAATGCAATTGTATTTAGCTAAAGACATTAACACCGGTCAATCGGTTGCTCTTAAAACGCCGTCCATTAATTTTGAAGATGATCCAGAGTACCTTAAGCACTTTATGTACGAGCAATGGGTAGGACAGCGCGTACATAGCTCTAATGTGGTTAAAGTGCACAATGGTAGCGAAGTGCCTAAGTTTTTAGCTTATGCGATGGAATACATCAAAGGACAAACATTGCGAGCGTGGATGGATGAAAACAAGAATCCTGACATTGAAGTGGTGCTTAGTTTTGTTAAGCAAATTATTCAAGGGCTTAGAGCTTTTCATCGTCAAGAAATGCTGCATTGCGACCTTAAGCCAGAAAATATTATGATCGATGAAATTGGCCAAATTAAACTGATTGATTTTGGCTCAGCCAGAATTGCCGGTGTGACTGAGCTGGTCAATCCTATTAATGCCGTGGGCAATCAAGGCACACAGGGCTATACCGCGCCAGAAGTTATTTTGGATGAACGTGTATCACAAGCCTCTGATCAGTTTAGTTTAGGCGCAATTGTGTATGAAATGTTGTCATCTCATTTGCCTTATCAGGACAAATTAGATAAAAATTTAAGCATTAAAAAATTAGATAAGTTGACTTATGAATCAACCCTAATGCACAATCCAAATTTACCAATATGGATTGATGGTGCCATTCAAAAAGCTTGTCATTTAAATTACAACAAGCGCTATGAAGCACTCAGTGAGTTTTTGTACGATTTAGAACATCCAAATTCAAAATTCTTAAACGTACAAAAAGACAAGCAACCCGATTCAATTTTAAATCGCTATAGACTGCTTATTGCTGTGTCATTTTCATTGAATTTTATTTTATTATTATTGTTAATTATTAAATAAAGTATATGAGTTTTAAGACCACTTGCCCCTATTGTGGCGTAGGCTGCGGCATCGAAATCAGTCGTTTAGGATCGACATTAAGCCTAATTGGGGATAAAAATTCGCCAGTTAATCAAGGTATGCTTTGTATTAAAGGGCAAACTCTTTTAGAAACAATTGGTACGGACGAAGATAGACTACTGTTCCCATCACTTGGTAGTTGGGAAAAAACCATACACGCTATTCGTGATAATTTTCTTACCACGCCCAGAAGTGAAATAGCGCTTTATGTGTCTGGTCAAATGCTCATGGAAGATTTGTACATTGCTAAAAAATTTGCCGATAGTTACGGAATAAGAAACATAGAAAGTAACTCCAGGCTTTGCATGTATTCAACCGTTGAAGCAAACAAGCGCGCCTACGGAGAAGACATCGTACCGGTGTCTTACGACGATATTTATGCAGCAGAAACCGTGTTGATTATTGGTAGCAATACAGCCGATTGCCATCCTATCGTATTTAATCATGTAAAAAAGTCAAAGGCCTATGTTGTGTGTGTTGATGTGTACGAAACCACCACAGCCAAGCAATCTGATTTGTTTATTAAAGTAGAGCCTGGTACCGACATGGATTTGATTAATGACTTAGTAAATCAATCTTGGTTTAAAGATAAAAAAACTTTGAGTATATATTCTCAAGGGCTAACTCAATCAACTGATGCGACTGATAAGGTAAATGCTTTAATTAATGCACACATTAATACTGGAAATATTAACAAACCGGGCTGTGGTGTTTTATCTTTGACCGGACAATCAAATGCCATGGGTGGGCGTGAAATTGGTATTTGCACAAGTGATTTAACCGCGACTGAGTTTTTTTCAACAAGTCAAATTAAAACACTGTGGGTAATGGCAACTAATCCAGCGCACAGCATGATTAATTATCGTCAATTTGACACTTTGATTGCATCAGACTTTACTCAAACTTTAACCACAAAAGATGCAGATATTGTATTACCGGCTTGTTCGTGGAGTGAAAAAACAGGTCATCAAAAAAATTCTGAAAGGCGTTATTTAAAGCAAAACTCCTTTCTACCGCCCGCAGGAGAATCAAAACCAGACTGGGAAATTATTTGTTTAGTGGCTAGATCTTTAGGACTTAAAGGATTTGATTATAAAAATTCTGATGAAATTTGGGCAGAGATGGACATTGATCAGACTTGGCATTCAAGAATTAAGGTGAAGGAAGAACTGGTTGATATTGAAAAAAGTGACAGAAGTTACGATAGCAAAGCCATTAATAACGCCCGTTTATTAACGCAATGGCATAGCATGTCAAGAACACAAAAAAGCACCACACTTAATAAAATGACAAAAAATAATCCTAATATTGTCTCAATTCATCACATTACTAATGCTGAATTATTTAAAGATAAGGAAGTTGAGTTGGATCGATATTCTAAACAACCTTGCTTTAAAGGTTAAACAATAGGTAGTTTAATCTTTCCACTAAAATGATGCCATTCATAGCGAATAGGGTAGTTACGGCGGTAATATTCAAAATTTTCAATATTTTTAATGGCCACTGTATCTTTCTTAAAGTCGTAAACTTCATTTAAAGAGTCGAGTAAATTGTCACTTTTTAGTTTTAAAGCACCAGGATTAATCAAATTAACAATGCTTTTGTCTTGCTCTTGTCCGCTAAAGTCGCATAAAGCCTCATAAACCATAAAACTACCCATGAATTTAGCATCAACAGAGTGTCCGGCGATGTGCGGGGTGGCCCAATAAGCCTCTTTTTGTAAATTTTGGTTGGTGTTAGGCTCGTTTTCCCAGCAATCGATGATATTGACCATCGTTTGGGTTTTTTCCCAAATTTTTTCATTAATCACACCGCCACGCGCAGCGTTAAAAAGAATGGTTTTTTTGTTAATGTTATGAAAATTATGCTCATTTAATAGATTAAAGCTTGGATATTTTCCATCAAAGGTGAGTGGCGTGTGAAAAGTAACCATATCAGCACTTAAGGCAGTGTCTAAATCAACAAAATTTGGCAAATTTTCATTCTCTTGTCTAATAGGGTCATTCAATAGGGTTTTAATGCCCATTACATATGCTTTAGCGGCTAAACGTGAGCCAACATTGCCCACACCAATTATTCCCAAAGTTTTTTGAGTGTAGTCAAAATTCAATTCATTGGCCAAATTAACAATCGCACTAATCACAAACTCAGCCACCGCCATTGAATTACAGCCTTGTGCTGAAAAGAAAGTAATGTTGTTTTCTTTTAAATAATCTTGGTCAACATGGTCAAGCCCAGCGACTGTTGAGCCGACAAATTTAACATTACTTCCCTCGAGTAAATCTTGGTTGACTTTGGTGCGTGAGCGTACAATGAGCACGTCTACATCTTTAACAGATTCAGTATTAATGTCTCGACCAGCCATAGTGGTAATCTCACCGAATTGGGAGAATATCTCATCATAAGCGTAGCAAGCATCGTCAATGATTAATTTCATATTTTTATTGAGGAAGGCAAGGCCTTCCCCACTTTACCAATTTATAGTTTTAAGTTTGTGTATTTTAAGGTAATCGTTGGTTTTGGAAAAGTGTTTGCAACCAAAAAATCCTTTATGTGCAGAGAAGGGGGAAGGGTGTGCGGCCGTTAAAACCAAATGCTTATCTTGATCAATCAGTTCGGTTTTTTTCTGAGCATAAGCGCCCCAAAGCAAAAATACCAAATTTTGTTTTTTCTCATTAAGAATATCAATAACAGTATCGGTGAAATCTACCCAACCTGATTTGGCATGTGAGCCGGGCGAATTTTTCTCAACCGTGAGTGCACTGTTGAGTAGCAACACCCCTTGTGTTGCCCAGTGGGTTAGGTTGCCACTTTGGCTGGGGGTAATGCTTAAGTCTGATGAAAGTTCTTGATAAATATTTCGAAGTGAAGGCGGGACTCTGATGCCGTCAGGTACTGAAAAACTAAGACCATGTGCTTGGCCTTCGTTGTGATAAGGGTCTTGCCCTAGAATAATGACTTTGGTGTTTTTAAAACTGCTGAGATCAAAAGCATTAAACATCTGATCTTTAGGTGGGTAAATGGTTTTGTTGTGTGCAGATTCGTATTCTAAAAATTCAAGCAGATGTCGGTAATGGTCTTGTTTAAAGATAAAATCGAGTTGTTCGGACCAGTCTTTGGTCAAAGCCCAGCCCACCATAATCTGAGTCGATAACCCAGTGTTGAGGTGTAACCTACTTCAACAAATTGGATACGACCTTCGGTGTTGATAAAGAAACTACTGGGCGTACCTTTAACGCCAAACAATCTTGATAATGAACCCGATTGGTCGTTAATAATGTTGTCTAGTTTAAGGTTGTTTTCTTCGGCGTATTTTTTAATCTCATCATCCGATCCAGACTGGATGGCAATGTTGAGCACTTTGTAGTCTTCAGATATGGCTTGAATGTTGTCGTTTTCTACCGCGCAAACCGGACACCAAGTTGCCCAAAAATGAATCAGAATAGCTTGATCAGGTAAGGGGTTGGAGTTCATAACTTCACCGGTGAGGGTTTGAGAACTGAAACTTGGCGTCATGCCTTGAGTGAGGTCTTGTTGTTGCCACATACGAATGGCAAAAATAGCGATAATTACCATCATAAATTGCATGAGGGTTTTGCGAGACGGACGGTTAATTTTCATGTGCTATATTATAGCCTAAGAGAATAATTGATAAAAAATTACCAAATCGTTTTTTTTTTTTGCTTTATACTAGAAAAAGTAAAAATTGATTCAAACTAAAGAAATTTAGCTTATTGACTGGGGAGGCAATAATAATGATTCCGAGTAAAACCAACTTCAATAAGTACCATGCGTTCTTATCGAAAGTGTCGTTATTTAAGGATATATTAGAAAAAGATCTGACTGATTTTTTTCATTCGATGCAAATTAAACAATACCACAAAGGTGAGATGCTAACCTTTAATGCACCTGATCATGACAAGTGCTATATTGTGTATGAAGGCTTGTTTAAGCTAACGAAGTTTGATGAGAATGGCGATGAGATTGTGATCAAAATTCTTGATAAAAGCGACGCTATATCACCCATGCATTTTTCACCGCATTACGAAGTTTGTGCAGAGTTCGTTAAAAAGACAACCTTGATTTACTTTACTAAAAAAGACATCGATATCTTCATTGCAAAGAATCATCAGTTTTCAACCAATATTATTGATTTTTTGGCCAAAGGTGTTCAGGATCTTTTGCTTAGTGCAGAAGTATTACAACTTAAGAGCGCTAAGGAAAAAGTTGGCTGGTACTTGGTACATGCTAAAATTAACAATACTTTCGAATTGCCTTATTCAAAGGCATTAATCGCTTCTTATCTGGGCTTAAAGCCAGAGTCGTTTTCAAGGGCATTAGCCAAGCTTAAAGAAGAAGGCATAGTGCTTGACAACAAAACCATCAAGTTATTGAATGGCGATGAACTTTGCAAGTATTGCGACAAAGTCATCGGCTCGGACTGCCCATCTTTTTTAACTGAAAATTGCGCTCACAATTAGTTTAATCAACTTCTTTATCTGTTTTACCTGCTTTAGCTGCTTTAGCTAGTACCTCTTTCTTCTTATCAATGTATTGAACAATTTTCCCTGCATGGGTCAGTGTAGGTTCGAGTGTTAGCGCTTGTTCTGCCATTGCTTTAGATGCATCATAAAAACCAAGGTGTAGATAGGCAATGGACATCGATGTAAATAGTTTTGAATCCGTTGGATCTAAAAGCGTAGCCTCTTGATAATTACGAATGGCTTCTTTATTTTTATTTTGTGAAAGATACAAGCTTGCCAACTCTACGTAAGCGTGTTTGCTGGGAGATTGTTCAATTATTTGTTTGAGTTTTTCTTCAATTTTTTTGAACTTATTGTCCTCCATCGCTTGGCTAACTTGTTGCAAAGCCTTGCTTGAACTTGGCAGGTTAGCAAAAACAGAATGGTTAAAAAATCCTATGGTAAAAAATAATACCAGTGCGTATGTTTGTTTTGTTTTCATTTTATTTTCCTTATAAAAAAATAGTGAAAAAAATACCCCTTTCAAGTTGCCTTGGCAGGGGTATTTAATTAAAGACTTATAAAGCTAAATTATTTTTCAAATTGAGCTTTAAAGTCTGCGGTTGCCTTCTTGCGAATCTCCGCTTGTTTTGCAGACATCTTACCTAAGAACCACTTATGATTATCTGTGTTCAGAACCTCATCAATAGTTTTTTCTAGACGGTCTGCAGCCTGTCCTTTATTGAATTCACCAGAAGATCTAGCCTTCTCTATTAGGTGTCTCAACTCTGGAAGGAGATGCGTGTAGAAGTTTCTGGCAATCTCATAAGTACCATGCCAGTGCGTGATATCAGGCGCCATCATAGAAGCACCATGACGAGCACGACGACCTTCGTGATGCCATAGTTCGAACCAGATGAAGTCGATCTTATTACTAAACTTAACTGGATTCAATAAAGGCTTCGCAGCTTTCATTAACTTCAGTCCTGGCTTAGCAAACTTCTCGTTATACAACTCAATCAATCCGTCGTACTGAATGTAGAAGTTATCTACATACTCTTGAGAGTGACAAGCAGAACAAACGTCTTGCATGTTTTCTCTACGAGTTTCCCAGTTAACGTGTTGACCTGGTAAGTCCATCTTCTTGTCAGATACCTCAGGACGAATTGAGATTGGCGGACGGTTGTTCCAAGAGATACGCATACCAACATCATGCGTTACGCCTTGATTTTTAGTCGCACCCATGTGACAAGTAGAACAAGTTGGAGCGGTGTAGAAATCTTCACCAGGAACCCACTTAGACTTATCCATACCGAGTTGTCCTTTCTGAGAAGCATATTGGATACCATGCTTAGACTCGTTATAAACTTCGATATGCGGATGATCCGGACCCATATGACATTTACCACATGTTTCAGGTGCACGAGCTTGCTCTACAGAGAAACTATGACGAGCATGACAAGCGGTACAAGAACCTTCTGAACCATCAGGGTTAATTCTACCAATACCTGTGTTTGGCCATGTTGCAGGATCTAATGCACCATCTTCTAGCACTTTAACCTGTGAACCGTGACACTGCCAACAACCATTAACGGCTGCCGCTGAGTTACCATCAGGAAAGCCTTCAGTAACAAAACTACTATTACCTTCAACTACCTCGGCTAATAAGTTGTCCAGTGAACCTAAGATTCGACCCGCTTTAGCGTGATGCGACTCTTCAGCCTCTTTAACCTCTTGAGCGTGACAGTTTGCACAATCACGTGGCGATACAATAATGGAGATGTACTTCTCATTACCTCTCTTACCATGTAGGAATGCATCTTTATCTTCCTTATTAGCAGCGTGACATTCGTAACAACCTACCTTAGCACGGTGGTGTTTACTATCGCCCCATTGTTTAACAATACCACTATCGTTCTTTTTATGGCAAGTGGTACATTGCTTGCTGGTCTCTGATGCTTGAGCCGGCGGCTCAGTAACTGACGAAAACGCCGAGCTACTTAAAAACATCAAAGATAAAAAGAAGATTAAACTTTTTATTATTTGTTTCATGATACAACTCCTATTATTTTTTCTATTAAACAAAAAACTACTCTCTAACGCGATTTTAGTAAAAGATAAAATAATAAAAAATAACATGGGTTAATAAAATCGAAATTTATTTATATTTATGCAAAGGCCTCAAGTAATATAAAAATAAATAACTTACATTAACTTAAATTTAAATAAGTTTTGTTATAGTAAAAAGCGCACCTTCTTATATTACTCTCTAAGTTAATAGCCAACGGAAGGTGCACTTTTAAATTGTAAATAAACCAACTTAATCAACAAGAAACGATCTTGTAAAAATAACATAGGTTATTTTTAGTTGAGGCTATTTTTTATATAATTTTAAGTTAAGGTTTTAGAGAGAGCTTAAATATGACAAAAGTAAAAGACACGATTGATATTTGTGGTTGTTTGGTGCATGCCGTTAAAGGGCAGGAAAAAAATGTTGAAAATGCATTGACTGCCATTAGTGGCGTAGAAGTACACCACATAACTGATAATTCCCGTCTGGTGGTTACCATTGAAAGGGAAAATCAAGGCAAGATAGCCGATACAATGGGCGAATTTAACGACATCAACGGTGTGGTTTCAACGGTTTTAACCTACCAACATTCAGAGCCAATCTAGAGGTATGATATGGCCATTTCGCGTAGAGAGTTTTTTATAAATTCAGCTAGGCTGGCTACCACTACTGCACTAGTCGCAACTGGGCTACTAAGTTATTCAAAATACTCTTATTCTTTGCCTGCAAAGGCCATACGACCACCCGGTGCTTTAAGTGAAAAAGAATTTGTCTCCGCCTGTGTGCGTTGTGGTTTGTGCGTAAATGATTGCCCATTCCCAACCCTAAGCCTTGCAACTTTGGAAGATGATGTTGCGCTAGGCACGCCATTTTTTACCGCCAGAGAAGCCGGCTGTGAAATGTGCGATGACATCCCCTGTGTCAAAGCATGCCCAACGGGTGCTTTGGATAAAAATCTTACCGATATTAATGACGCCAAAATGGGTCTAGCAAGAATCGTGGATACAAAGGGTTGTATTGCCTATCAAGGCTTACGTTGTGAAGTGTGTTATAACGTTTGTCCAATACGTGGCAAAGCCATTACGGTTGAAGTTAAACATAACAAACGAAGTGGTAAACACGCATTATTTGTACCTGTGGTCAATTATGATTATTGCACAGGCTGTGGTAAATGCGAAGAAGCTTGCATTATGGAAGAAGCCGTTATTAGAGTTTTGCCAATTAAGCTTGCCATGGGTAAGCGCCAAGATCATTACAAATTAGGCTGGGAAGAAAAACAAAAATCGGGTCAATCATTAGTCACACCAGACTTGAAACATAAATACAACCTGCCAGAAGGCAAAAAGTACGACTTACAAGGTGAAGGCCTTACCGATGTCAAAATTGATTCTACTTTGGACAATGCACTGGAGTCGCTTAATAAATTCAACCCATTATTTGACATTAAAAGAAAATGAAGAAACCAAATATTTGCCAAAAAACAGGTTTGGATGCACAAAAATCTAAAGGTTGGTTGGGCGCAAATAAGTATTTGATTTTTCGCCGTGTGTCCCAGTTTGGAATTTTATTTTTATTTTTATTAGGGCCTTGGTTTGATGTTTGGCTGGTTAAAGGTAATCTAACGTCAAGCTTAACACTGGACACATTGCCATTAACTGATCCTTATGTGTTGTTACAGTCTTTCTTTGCAGGGCATTCGATTGCTCAGGATGCACTGATTGGCGCACTGATTGTATTTGTGTTTTACCTCGTCATCGGTGGTCGAGTATTTTGCTCTTGGGCGTGCCCTGTTAACGTTATTACTGACAGTGCTAATTGGCTTCGTTGTAAGCTGGGCATTCAAAACAAAGGGGGTGGCGTATCCAGCAAAACTCGCTATTGGCTTTTGGCCATGAGTCTTGCATTAGCTTTACTCACCGGCAGTATCGTTTGGGAGTTGGTTAACCCTGTTTCTATTTTGCATCGCGGCATTATTTTTGGCATGAGTTTTGGATGGGGTTTAATTGCACTTATTTTCTTATTTGATTTTTTGGTGGTTAATAAAGGCTGGTGTTCACGCTTATGCCCAGTGGGTGCTTTTTATGGATTGATTGGCAAGGGGTCGATTGTACGAGTCAGTGCCAAAAACAGAGAGGATTGCACCGATTGTTTGGAGTGTTTTTCTGTGTGTCCAGAATCACAAGTGATTAAACCAGCGTTAAAAGGGCAGGGTGGTCGTATTATTTTGGATGGAAATTGTACTAATTGTGGCAGGTGTATTGATATTTGCGAGCCAAATGTGTTTTCTTACACCACGCGTTTTAACAAGAACACAACTAAATAAACACAAACATAACCTATGTTAATGAAAAACATCTAATAGGTAATTAAAGTGATAAGTTCATGTTAATAAATGAGTAATTTTTTATATTTTGTGAGGAGAAAATAAATGGCTATTACAAGAAGAGAATTCATAAAAAATAGTGCCATCACGGCAACTGCAACAACAGCGGGAGTAACGCTTCCAGGTATTGCACTTGCTAATAAAGGTGGTGACGATATTAGATGGGACAAAATCCCTTGTCGTTTTTGTGGTACAGGTTGTTCTGTATTGGTAGGTGTTAAGGATGACAAAATCGTTGCATCACAAGGTGATCCAGATGCACCAGTAAACAAAGGTCTTAATTGTGTTAAGGGTTATTTCTTATCTAAAATTATGTACGGTAAGGATCGTTTAACCCAGCCACTTTTGCGTAAGACAAATGGTAAATACGACAAAAATGGTGAATTTACTCCAGTGTCGTGGGACGAAGCTTTCGATATTATGGCCGACAAATGGAAAGCTGCCATTAAAGTATCAAACAAAGAAAACGAAGGAAAGCCCGTTGACAAAATGACCTCTCGTGTGGGTATGTTCGGTTCTGGACAATGGACAGTATGGGAAGGGTACGCTGCTTCTAAATTATTCAAAGCAGGTTTTAGATCTAACAACATTGACCCTAATGCTCGCCACTGTATGGCATCTGCCGTAGGCGCTTTTATTCGTGCCTTTGGTTCGGACGAGCCAATGGGTTGTTACGATGATTTTGAGCATGGTGATGCCTTTGTATTATGGGGTTCAAACATGTCAGAAATGCACCCAATTTTATGGTCTCGTATTACCGATACACGCTTAACCAAGCCAGGCTCAGAAGTGCACGTGTTATCAACGTTTGAGCATCGTTCTACTGATTTAGCAGACAACAGTATGATTTTTCATCCGCAATCAGACACAGCGATTCTTAACTACATTGCGAACTATATTGTTGAAAACAAAGCGTACAACAAAGATTTCCTTAAAAAACACGTTAACTTTACCAAAACACCAACCGACATTGGTTATGGTTTGCGCAATGAGCATCCGTTACAAGTAAAAGCTAAAAACCCTAACAAAGGCAAACTCAGCAAAATCAGTTGGGATGAATACGTTGAATCCGTTAAGCCTTATACACTAGAAAAGGCCGTTGAGATTTCAGGTGTTCCAGCAGAGAAACTAGAGCGTTTGGCTAAGCTTTATGCCGACCCTAAAAAGAAAATTGTGTCTTTATGGACAATGGGCGTTAACCAACACACACGTGGTGTATGGACAAATGGCCTTATTTATAACATTCACTTATTAACCGGTAAGATCTCAGAGCCAGGCAATGGCCCGTTCTCTTTAACGGGTCAACCTTCGGCTTGTGGTACGGCTCGCGAAGTTGGTACGTTTGCTCACCGACTTCCTGCTGATTATGTGATCATGAAAAAATCACATCGTGATTTTGCAGAAAAAATATGGAAGCTTCCAGAAGGCACTATTCCGGGTAAGAAAGGTTTACACGCAGTTGCTCAAAGTAGGGCGCTTAAAGACGGCAAGCTAAATACCTACTGGGTAATGTGTAACAATAACATGCAAGCTGGCCCTAACATTAACGATGAAATGCTACCAGGGTGGCGCAATCCTGATAACTTTATTGTGGTGTCAGACCCATACCCAACGGTATCAGCACAGGCGGCCGATCTTATTTTGCCAACATCAATGTGGGCAGAAAAAGAAGGTGCGTATGGTAATGCTGAAAGACGTACTCAATTTTGGCGTCAGCAAGTTGATGCACCAGGACAATCTAAATCTGACTTATGGCAATTGGTCGAGTTCTCTAAGCGCTTTACCACTGACGAAGTTTGGTCTAAAGATTTATTGGATAAAAATCCAGAATACAAAGGTAAGAGTTTGTACGATGTCTTGTATGCCAACAAGCAAGTTAACAAGTTTAACAAGCAAAGAATATCGGATGACAGAGGTAATACCTACAAAAACTCAGAGATGGATGACTTTGGCTTCTACATTCAAAAAGGTTTGTTTGAAGAATATCGTCGCTTCCAGCTTGAAGGCTCTAAAAAAGGCCACGAGCAAGCAGATTTTGATACCTATCATAAGGTGCGTGGATTGCGCTGGCCAGTGGTTAACGGTAAGGAAACCTTATGGCGCTATCGTGAAGGCTATGACCCTTACGTTAAAAAAGGCGAAGGCATTAGATTCTACGGCAAGAAAGACGGCAGAGCTAATATTATTACCGCTCCTTATGAGCCACCACCGGAAGTGCCAAATGAAGAGTTCGATCTTTGGATGTCAACCGGTCGTGTATTAGAGCATTGGCATTCAGGCACAAATGACAAGGCGTGTACCAGAGCTTTATCGTGCCAGTACCTGATGCAGTTTTATACATGCACCCAGAAGATGCTAAATCACGTGGATTAAGACGAGGCGCTAACGCTAAGATTCAATCAAGTCGTGGTGAGATTGTTGCCATGGTTGAAACCAAAGGCCGTAACAGACCGCCTAAAGGTTTGGTATTCGTACCTTGGTTTGACGCTTCTCGTTTGGTTAATAAATTAATACTGGATGCAACGGATCCGCTCTCTAAAGAGACGGATTACAAGAAAACACCAGTTAAAGTTGTTAAAGCATAAGAGGAGAATATGATGAAAATTAAATTATTAGCCATAACAATTGTTTCAGCTTTTGCATTAAGTGTTCAAGCGGGTTTCTTTGGTTCTGACCACAACTGGAACAACCCCGTATCAGCTGCAATGGATGCCATGAGTGACATGGCGAGTGACGCCAAAAATACAGTGAGTGATGCCGTTGATAGTGTTACCGATTCGGTAGATGTTGGTTCATTGCGTGGTACACACGCATTGGATGATTTCTCGCTTATGCCACCCGTTGGTAAGTGGATTAAAGACGCTGACTTCACACGTAGTTTTATCGATCAGCCACCGTTGATTCCACATAAAACCAAGGGCATGAGGATTACGATGAAGAAAAATAAGTGTTTAAGTTGTCACAGTAATGAGAATTGGAGAGATGCAGACGCCGTTAAGATGACCGCATCACACTTTATGACTCGTTCTAATAAAAGACTTAAAGAAGTGTCACCAAGGCGTTATTTCTGTACACAATGCCACGTTCCTCAGGTTGACAACAAGCCTTTGATTGGTAGTGACTACGTAAATACTGCAGAATAACTCATTGCACTGTATATTGTTTAGTCATTAAACCTATACCTTGCATTAAATGAGTAGCATAACCAGAGCCCAATTCCTTCGCGGGGGTTGGGGTTCAAACCGACAATCTGTTATTAGGCCGCCATGGTCTAAACCGGAAGAATTGTTTGTCGATATTTGCAATCGATGCGGTGCTTGTATAGACGCTTGTCCAGAAAAGATTGTTGTTACTGGTTCTGGTAAATTTCCCATTATTGATTTTCAAAAAGGTGAATGTACTTTTTGTCATCAGTGTGCGGATGCTTGTCAATATCATGCTTTTGAATCGTCAAGCGAAAAACCATGGAGCGTTAAAGCTCAAATTCAAGACGATTGTTTGTCAAAGATTGGTGTGGTGTGTCAATCTTGTTCTGAGGTTTGTGAACACGGAGCAATAGAATTTAGCATACAAATGGGCGGTGTTCCAAGCATTGAATTAAACCCTCAAAAATGCACAGGCTGTGGTGCATGCGTAGCAATTTGCCCTAAGAGTGCCATTAAAGTGTTAACATAAGCCATAAATAGGAGCAGAGATGAATACAGTAGTTAAAGTAGGTGCATTATTTGCAGGCGGTGTTGGTGCTTATGTTATGGGTACTTTCATGATCAACATGGGTACTGACATGACTAACATGACAAAGTCAGTCGCACAAATGACACAAGACGTTCATTCCATGGCAAAAAACATGAATGGCATGGCGGGCAATATGATGCAGATGGCACAAAGCATGGTAGAAGGTCAAAAGAAAATGGGTGATGATTTTGCTAATGTGGCTAGAGACATGAACGTAATGACCGGTTCGATGATTTCCATGAGCAGAGACATGAACGGTTTGGGCACACAAATATCTGGCATGAATGTCAATATTAAAGAGATGAATCAATCCATGTCACGTATGAGTGGAGACATGGCCACCATGAATAATTCGATGTCAGGCATGCGTTATGACATTAACAAATTTACCAAGCCTGAAACCATTATGATGCCTTGGTTGCGTTAAAGCCGAGTGCTATAAATCGGCGTCTTCAATAATTGATTTAATCAAACCACCAATCTTAGCAATGGATTTTTTAGATCTGTCGTCAATCGCCTCAGGCGCTGCCCAGACCACATAAACTTTTTTAGGGTCTTTTTCAAGGTTATAAACTGCAATTTTAAACGGGCAAAGCAAAATATTTAAATGGTTTGCTCTTGAGATATCTTGCGAAATACCTGCACTACAAAACTCGATAATTTCTGCGTTTCGATAAATATCCCTTCTAAAATTAAAAACACTTTTGGTGTTGCTAAGCATTTCACTGGCATGAAACACCCCTGCAATATTAAGCCCTTTTCCTTTAACAGAATCAATAATATCATCACGCACATCTTCATACTCAGCCTCAATAATGACGGTGGTAATGTGTTTTGCCAGTACGGGCTGAAGTGCAAATACGGCGCACAGTAACAGCAGTAAGTATTTTTTATTAGTTTTCATTATCGTTCCTTTTTTTAAAAAGATGCCCCCCTCTTTTTTGGTCCTATAAGGTGAGAGAGAAGTTAAGGATCGAGAGAGGCATTACGAATTATAGGTTTAATTTATTTTCACTTAAATAACATAGGTTATTTTCACTTGAAGTGTGCATGGGTATATTGAAAAGTTCATAGTATTAATTCAAGTGAATAAATTACTTGTTTTTTATTATTAAGTGAGGAGATTCTGCATAAAGCAGAATTAATTTTAAACAAACAATACGGAGTTTATGATGAGAAATACAATCACAAAATCTGCATTATTAGCTACTGGACTATTATTGTCAGTACAATCATTAGCGGAACCAACCGCTGAAGCACTGGGCTATACTTGTGCAGGTTGTCATGGCACGAACGGCGCTAGTACAGGTAATGCAATCCCTTCTTTAGCAGGTCTATCAGAAGGTTATTTAATCAATGCGATGAATGAGTATCGTGACGATGGAAGACTTTCACAAATTATGGGTCGAATTGCCAAAGGCTATACGGATGATCAAATTGAGTCAATGGCAACTTTCTTTGCTGCTCAACCGGTTCATTCTAATATTAATCAACAATTTGATGATGCTAAAGCAAGAAAAGGCGAAAAATTGCATAAGAAATATTGTGAATCTTGTCATACGGCAGGTGGTACAGATCCGGAAGATGATGCAGGTTTATTATCAGGCAATGCTGTATTGTTCATGAAATACACGTTAGCTGATTTCCATGATGGTTCACGTAGCATGCCAAAGAGAATGAATAAGATGATGAAAAAGGCTTTGAAAAAAGATTCTAATGCATTAGATAATTTGACTAATTACTACGGCAGTGCCAAATAGAGGAGAATACTAATGAGTAAACAAAATAGAAGAAGTTTTATAAAAACACTAGGTTTGGGTACTGCTGCGGCGACTGCTGCAACTTACACCCCTTTTGCTATTGGTGGCGCAACTAAAAAAGTTGTTGTTGTTGGTGGTGGTATGGGTGGTGCTGTTGCTGCTAAATACATCAGAATGATGGATAAGTCAGTTGAAGTTACCTTGATTGAAGCTAACAAAGATTACTACACTTGTTTTACCAGTAATGAAGTATTAAGCGGTAAGCGTACTCTTGCTGATATTAAGTTTGGTTACAATGGTCTTAAAGATCATGGTATCAATGTTGTGATTGACAAAGCAACTGGTATTGATGCAGACCGTAAAAAAGTTTCAACAGCTTCTGGAAGAAGCTTTGCTTACGATCGTTGTATCGTTGCACCGGGTGTTGATTTTAGATATGAAAAAACTCCAGGGTACAATGAAAACTTGGCAAATACAAGTCTTCCACATGCTTGGAAAGCTGGCCCGCAAACACAAATGTTGCGTGATCAATTAACAGACATGAAAGACGGCGGTGTTGTTGCTATTTGCCCTCCACCAAATCCTTTCCGTTGTCCTCCAGGGCCGTATGAACGCGCTTCACAAATCGCACTTTATTTAAAGCACAACAAGCCTAAGTCTAAGATTATTATTCTTGATCCTAAGCCTAGCTTTTCAAAAATGGGCTTATTTACAGGTGGTTGGCAGCGTCATTATGGTTACAAGACAGACAATTCAATGATTGAATGGCACGGTACACCTAAGGGCTCTGATGATAATGTTATAAGCGATGTTGATGCTAAAACAAAAACAGTAATAACGGGCTTTAATGAAGTGAAAGCAGATGTGCTTAATATTATTCCAGCGCAAAAAGCAGGTAAGATTGCTCATGTTGCAGGTTTAACTAACGACAAAGGCTGGTGCCCGGTTCATGGTGATACGTTTGAATCGACCATTCATAAGAACATCCACGTGATTGGCGATGCTGCGATTGCCTCTCCATTGCCCAAGTCAGGTTATGCGGCAAACTCAGAGGGTAAAACGGTAGCGGCAGCGATCGTTGCACTGTTAAACGGTAAGAGTGCGCCAGATCCTACTTATGTAAACACATGTTATAGTGTGATTGCACCAGGAGATGGTATTTCCGTTGCTATGGTTTATGCCTTTAAAGGTGGCAAAATCGTTAAAGTTAAAGGTTCAGGTGGTTTAACACCGGGTAAATTTGACACCAAGCTAAGAGAAAGAGAGCAGTACTATGGCTATTCTTGGTTTGATAACATTACCAATGATACTTTTGGCTAAAACAGTCTCTCAATAAACCGTTTGGTTTAAAACCCCAACCCTGCAAGGTTGGGGTTTTTTTTGATTTTTTTTAGGATAAGCCCCCCCAGAGCATATTTTATAAGGTATTATCGTAATTTTTCTTGATCCATATTAAGGTAAATTTATAGTATAAGTATACAATTATAATCTAATATATAACTTGAGGGGGTGTTGTGCCTTGTAACGATAATAATAAAATTGCTAAAAATTGTCTGAGCTGTGTGGTGCGTAAAAGCACGATATTTGGCTCTTTAACGGATGATGAAATGGCATCTGTTGAGGGGTATATTGAGAAAAAGCGCCATTTTCAATCTGGCGAATACGTGATTCAAGAAAATTCTAGCGTTAATTACAGTTTGTGTATTAATTCTGGGTATTTAATATTGGGCAGTTATTTAGAAAACGGGTCTCGCCAAATATTCCAAGTAGCAATGCCCGGTGACTCCATTGGTTTTTCGCACAGTGATAATGCTTATAATTATTTTGTTCAAGCAATGACTGAAGCTGATGTTTGCGTTATTGACAACGCTACGGTTGATAAGCTGATTGGCGAGCAAAAAGCAATCGCCACCAAACTGGTTGAAATCCTCTCACACAACACCGCTGTTAATCAGCAGTACCTGTTAAACTTAGGCAGAAAAAGCGCCAGAGAGGCTTTAGCATATTTGATTATGGACATCTCTACTCGCATTAGACAGCGGTTAATCAAATGCACTACGAATGAATCTGAGCTGTCTTTTTTCCCGCTTAATCAAGAAGACATGGCCGATATTTTAGGGATGACTAAGGTGCACATCAGTCGTATTACTTCTGAATTTAAAAAAGAACAATTAATTCAATGCTCTCACAAGACCATTAAGGTGCTCGATGAAGATCGTTTAAGTGAGATTGGTGGTTTTTCTGTTTTAGACTAATGCTTAGTGAATGAGCTTTGTCTATTGATTAAGCGTGTTGTCTTTAATTTTAGTGCCCATGTCAAAGGTTCTTTCTATCCACATTTTTCCTTGTTTGTTCCACCAAGTGGCAAGCCCGTGTTCTTTGCCATCTTTGTAGTTCATTTCTCTCATTTTATTACCGTTTGAAAACCACCAAGTAGCAAGACCAACTCTATTGCCTTCTTTGTAGTTTGATTCAAATTCTTTTTGTCCATTTTTGTGCCAAAAGACGGTCAATCCATCTTCCTTGCCTTTTTTGTAATAAGATTCAAATTCTTTTTTTCCATTTTCATACCAAGAAGTACTAAGGCCTTCTTCCTTGCCATCTTGATAATTAACTTGCATTATTTTTTGTCCAGCCAGGTGCCATAAAACAAACAAGCCATCTCTCTTACCGTCTTTGTAAACGGTTTCTTTCATTTTGTTTCCATTTTTGTAATTGGTGATTACTTTGCCCGTAAAGGGTGAGGATCTACCAGTCTTGTAAATGACTCCGTTAATATCTAGAGTATCTTCGGCACTTGCAGTTTGAGGCGCGGTAATTGAGTTATCACAAGCAGTAATCGAAATAAGTAAAAATAAGGTTAATGCTATTATCTTCATATTGACTAATGTAGATTAGTTTTTGGTACCACCGCTCTTAATTTCGTTTAGTGTGTTTTTGGTATCTTGAAATACGTCAGTAACATCTAAACCCTGATCTTCAAAATTAAGCTGTTCTTTAATTTTGTCTGTATCGAGTTCATCAGAGATATCTTCTTTGATTTTATTGATAATTTTTTTGCCTTTTCCTATGTACATACCTGCTTTTCTAGCAATGGCTGGCATTCTTTCAGGGCCAACAACAATCAGCATAATGACACCAATAAGGGCAAACTCCCAAAATCCAGCATCAAACATGGGTTATTTCGCTTCTTTGATAACCTTAGCTTCTGTGGTTTCATCTTTCATGGATTTCTTAAATCCTTTAATTGCACCACCCAAATCGTTACCAATGTTTTTAAGGCGTTTGCCTCCAAAAAGTAACAATACAATGACTAAGATAATAATCAGTTCAAAAGGTCCTGGCATCATAATAATTTCCTCATATTTTTTTAGTTAAATTTCAATTAATTTTAACAACTTAAAACGTTGATGTGTAGAGCATTTTCGCAATTTTTATTGACATAACATAGGTTAATAAAATGCTAAAAAAATTAACTTGTAAACACATTAATAAACCTACTAAGTTTGGCGGTTGAGTGATATAAAAAACGCTAAAATATTTCATAAAATTAATCAGATAGTTGATACAAAAATGACAGATTGGGTACAACGATGGCAAGACGGTAAAATTGGATGGCATCGTGATGTTGTTAATTCAAGACTTGTTGAATTCATTGATTGTTTAAAACTACAAGCAGGCGATAGCGTTTTTGTGCCGTTGTGTGGCAAAAGCCAAGACATGGTTTATTTGCTGGAGCAAGGTTTTAAAGTTGTTGGGGTGGAGATTAGTCAATTAGCAATTGAGCAATTTTTTGAAGAAAATCAATTGAGGTATTCCCTTAAGGAAGTGAATTCATTTAGCGTGTATCAAGCCAAGAACATTACCTTGTATTGCGGTGATTATTTTGCATTAAAAGCCAGTGATTTAAAACCCATAAGTGGGGCGTATGATCGCGCCTCGTTAATCGCATTACCCATTGATTTAAGAGAAAATTATGCGCGTCATTTATACTCTATAATACCGAGTGGTTGTCGGGTGTTGTTATTAACGCTCAATTACCCACAATCACAGATGAGTGGACCGCCTTATGCACTAAGTGAGAGCGAGGTTGTGTCACTCTTTAGTAAAGGGTTTGAATGTCAGCAGTTACAGTGTTTTAATGACATTAAGAATGAGCCCAAGTTTCAGCGTGCTGACGTTGATTTCATTGAAAAAGCAACTTATTGTTTGCAAAAGGAGAAGTAAAAAAATGGCAAAAAAAGTAAAAGGAATAGTGGCACAATTTGGCACTAAAGGGTATGGTTTTATTACGGGTGATGATGGTGAAAAATATTTTGTTCACCAAAAAAATATTTACAATAAAGCACGCCTAAAAGCAGACACACGCGTTGTGTTTAATGCTGAGAATTCTGACAAAGGATTGGTGGCTGTAGATGTTAAATTAGAAAAATCTTTCTCGTCTTCTGAGTCCACACCACTTTCAGATGCAAGTATCAAAACCATGTTCTTGTTTTTATTAGTAATGCAAGTCATCATGGCTTATTACGTGTTTATTGCACCAGTGGTAAAATGAAATTAAAGCTCACTTTAGTGGTTGTTTCATCGATGATGCTTGGCGGTTGCCTTTCAACACCCGCTGTTGAAGTGAGTAATATTTGTAACTTGATGGATGAAGAGGTGAGTTGGTATCGCTCGATTAAGGCCAGTGAGAAAAAATACGGTGCACCGGCACACGTACAACTTGCCATTATGTACCAAGAATCACATTTTGCATCAGACGCTAAACCACCCAGAGAAAAACTTTTTGGCGTAGTGCCTTGGTTTAGATCAAGCAGTGCTTATGGGTTTGCACAAGCGAAAGATGGAACTTGGGATTGGTATCAACTAAAAACAGGAAATTACAGCGCTGATCGTGATAACTTTGATGATGCAGCTGATTTTGTTGGCTGGTACATTAATCAATCAAATAAGCGCTCAGGCATTTCAAAATCAGACGCTTACAATCAATACTTGGCGTATCACGAAGGTCATGGCGGTTTTAATAAAAAATCTTACTTGGCTAAAGATTGGCTAATGAAGATTGCTAAAGGCGTTGAGAAGAATGCCAAGCGCTATAAAAAACAGCTTAATCAGTGTGCATCACAGCTTGACAGTAATAGAATCTGGAAATTCTTTTAACTAATCATTATTTTATATGTGGGTTAAAGTGTTGGAATCTGTGCCGAAAGAAGGCACAATGGTTGAGGTAAATACCCAAGACAAAGATTTGTTTGTGACCTTGGTGGATGGGAAATTGTATTGTGCAGAAAATCGTTGTCCGCACGAAGACATCAAACTGACATTAGGCTGCTTAAAGGGAAATAGAGTTAAGTGCTCTTTGCACGGTTACAGTTTTGATTTGTCAACGGGTGATAGTTCAGAGCAAGACGTAGATAACATGCGCACTTATCCTGTTAAAAAAGAAAATAACGAAATATACATAGAAATATGAATTCACAAGAATTAATGAAATCCATCATTCAGCGCGTGGCTACTGGCCCTGATTTGAGCAAGAATATTGATTTTGAAGAAGCCAGAGATGGTATGCAAGCCATACTTCGTGGTGAGATTGATGATGTGCAATCAGCAATCTTTTTAATTGCACTTAGAATGAAGCGTGAGACCATGGAAGAGAACGAAGGCATCTTGGCGGCGATTTTGACCGAGAGCAATAAGCAAGAGGTGGGCGTCGAACATTTAGTGGATTTAGGCGACCCATACAGTGGTTACAATCGTTCCATTCCAATTTCTTCATTTTTACCGCCTTTATTAGCCGAGTTAGGTTTACCCACGGTGATTCATGGTTTGGACAGTGTATCGCCAAAATACGGCCTAACACACCGTCATATTAATCAGGCACTGGGTTTAAGTGTGGATCATTCCACGGCCGAGGCAAAGGCGAGAATTGAAAACACAAGCATTGGTTGGTCGTACGTTGATCAAAAAAGTTATTGCAAAGGTTTGCACGACATGGTTCCACTGCGTGATCGTGTGATTAAGCGCACGGTGATTAATACCGTAGAGACTTTAATTGGCCCATTACGTGGCAAAACCACGCACTCTATTTTGGGCTATGTGCACAAACCTTATCCGCCTATTTATGCGCATTTAGTTAAATCTTCAGGCATGGATACCGCACTTTTGGTTCGCGGGGTTGAAGGTGGCGTTGTGCCATCATTGAGTCAAAAGGGTTTGATGATTTCATATCAAGGTACAAAGGAGCAAGATCGAGTGGATATCGACCCATCATCAATTGGCATTGATCAAGATATGCGTGCAATCTCTTTCCCAGGGGAAATGGATGTGAAAAGTGATATTAAGGACTTAGCTGAGTACACGGTTAAACTGGGGAGATCTGCTATATCAGGCGAACAAGGTATGTTTTATGATGGTCTGGTTTTATCGGCTAGTTTGATTTTATGGCACACTAAAAAATCAGATTCACTTGCTGACGCGAGGTGGAACCCCCCCCGGG
>GG730023.1 GCA_000205985.2 uncultured Candidatus Thioglobus sp.
AGAACTTCTTATCACCAATCACAACTAAGCCATGGGGATCAGCGATTCCTGACTTCAGAAACGAACCAGAGCCTAGCCAAGCAGATCGCGACAGTGAGTTGTTGTCATTTGAGCCAGAATCAATTCGTTTAGATGATGGTGGCTTACACACGTTAGAGTCTAACGGTTTGAAACTTAAAGAAGGAGTGTACTACTAATGGGTTACAAGACAATTACAGAAGACAACATTGATATTTTAGTTGTTGGTGCAGGTTTAGGTGGTACAGGTGCTGCTTATGAAGCTAGATACTGGGGTCGTGATAAGAAGGTTGTAATTGCTGAGAAAGCAAATATCGATCGTTCTGGTGCGGTTGCTCAAGGTCTATACGCGATTAACTGTTACATGGGTACTCGTTGGGGTGAAAACAATCCTGAAGATCACGTACGTTATGCACGTATGGACTTAATGGGTATGGTTCGTGAAGACTTAGCTTTTGATATGGCTCGTCACGTTGACTCTGCAGTACACAAATTTGAAGAATGGGGCCTTCCACTAATGAAGGATCCTAAGAGAGCAGATTTACCTGAAGGTGACATTGGCAAAGGCGCATACATGCGTGAAGGCCGTTGGCAGATTATGATTCATGGTGAATCTTATAAGCCTATCGTTGCAGAAGCTGCTAAAGTTAATGCTGATAAAACGTTTAACCGTATTATGGTTACACACTTATTAATGGACGATGCACAAGATAACCGTATTGCAGGTGCTGTTGGTTTTAACGTGCGTACAGGTAACTACCACGTATTTAAATCTAAGACAGTAATCTGTGGTGCAGGTGGTGCATCTAACATCTTTAAGCCACGTTCAGTGGGTGAAGGCGCAGGCCGTGTATGGTACGCACCTTGGTCTTCTGGTTCTGCTTATGCATTAATGATTGAAGCCGGTGCTAAGATGACGCAAATGGAAAACCGTATCGTTCTTGCACGATTCAAAGACGGTTACGGTCCAGTTGGCGCATACTTCTTACACCTTCATACGTACACTCAAAACGCATATGGTGATGAGTACGAATCTAAGTGGTTCCCAGCATTAGAGAAAATGGTAGGTAAAGCGTATTTAGATACGAAGAACCAGCATTTCTCTCACAAGCCAATTCCAACTTGTTTGCGTAACCACGCATTTATTTCTGAAGTAGCTGCAGGTCGTGGTCCGATTCACATGGTAACAGTTGAAGCATTCCAAGACCCGCATTTAGAAGAAGTAGGGTGGGAAAACTTCCTAGGTATGACTGTTGGTCAAGCGGTATTATGGGCTGCAACAGACATTGATCCTAAGTACATCAACCCTGAGTTGACAACGTCTGAGCCGTATGTAATGGGTTCACACGCAACTGGTTGTGGCGCATGGTGTTCAGGTCCTAAAGATATTTCAGGTGACATTCCTGAGTACTTCTGGGGCTATAACCGTATGATGACTGTTGATGGTTTATTTGGTGCAGGTGATGCTGTTGGTGGTACACCACACGCATTCTCATCAGGTTCATTTACTGAAGGTCGTTTATCTGCGAAAGCTGCTTGTAAATATATTGACGACGGCAAAGCAAATGGTATCAATGTTTCTCAGAAACAAATTGATGACCGTAAGGAAGAGATCTACAAGCCATTAACTACTTACCAAGTTGGTAGTAATGAAATCGTTGGTGGTACTGTATCTCCAAGCTACATCTTGCCTTTCCCTGGTCTACAGCGTTTACAGAAGTTGATGGACGAGTATGCAGGTGGTGTAACGGTTCAATACATGACTAACGATAAGCTTCTAAACATGGGTCTAGCTAAGATGGCAATCCTAGAAGAAGACTTAGATAAAGTTGCTGCAGAAGATATTCACCAGTTGTTACGTGCATGGGAGCTTAAGCACCGTCACCGTACTTCTGAGTGTGTTATTCAGCATACTTTATTCCGTGAGGAAACTCGCTGGCCTGGTTACTACTATCGTGGTGATAAGATGAAGCTAGATGATAAGAACTGGCATGTTCTTACAACTTCTCATCGTGATCGCAATACAGGTGAGTACACAATGGAGAAACAGCCGTTGTATCACTTAATTGACGAGAAGTAAAAAACCACTTAACTAAAGCTTATTAGTAAGCCTTGGTTAAAAATTTAAAAAAAACCAACATAAGCTTATGTTGGTTTTTTTTACTTCTTAAAATGGAGAATATAATATGGACATTCTTGAAAAGTCTGACAAAGAACTATTAGACATCGCACGTCCAATGTGGGACGATTTGGTCAAATTTTCTAACAATGCAAATTATGGTGCATTTACGAGAAATTTCTCGGAAGAAATGTTGCGTGGTGCAAATGAAATTGAAATGGGTAAACAGTTTGCTAGAAGCGAGTTGACAAGGAACCTGCATGAAGACGTTGAATTCATGGGCACGATTCGTCGTGGCGAACATGTAACGGTTTTATTTAAACAAAAACACAAAAAGAAAGCGGGTGAATGGTTGGGTCGTTTAGTGCTTGGTTATGAAGACGATGAAGTTAAGATCTTTGGCGCAACAATCTTTTAACTAATTATGAGTAATATAATTATTGAAGACGGCAAGTTTGTTGAACTTATTTATAAGGTAATCGACAAAAAAACTAATGACGTCTTATCCGAGGTTGAGTTTCCACTTGGATACATTCAGGGTATTAGTGAAATTTTATCACCAGAGGTAACGGCTAGTTTAGTTGGACAAGCTCAAGGCGATATTGTTGAACTTCCCGTTGATGTGGATCAAATATACGGCCCTAGAGATGAATCTTTAGTGACAACCATGCCGATAGATGGCTTGGATGAAGATCTAAGAAAAGTCGGCACCATGATTCCAATGGAGAACAAGAAAGGTGAGCGTATAAACTTTACAGTAACTCGCATTAATGAGAATTCAGTAACGGTTGATGGCAACAACCCGCTTTGTGGTCGAGAGGTTATTTTTATTCTTGAGATAATCACAGTTCGCGAACCTACGAATGAAGAAGCTAGACTAGGTGGCCCTATTGACGAAACTCCTGATATTGCAAACACACAATCAATACATTAATTATTATGGACTTTACACAATCAGAACTTGACACTATTCAAAAACACGTTGATGATCGCTGGAGAGAAAAAGATCATGGCGTTCATTTGGGTGATATTGAGGTGGATGGAAAAGAGCAGCCAGCTGCTGTTTGGGAACACAAACATTACACTTTTATTGTTATTAAGCTAGGTGCTTTTAATTATCGAAGCTTGTTTTATTTTTTACGTGATAAGCGTTTTGATGCCGGTGTTGACCAGTACAATGATTTAGACGAGTGTGTTGATTCTATTATGAAAGCACAAGCAGATTTTTCACTTGCTAAAAGCACAAAAAGTTTAAAACCTAAAGAAGATAAATAGTTTTTTTGGTTTAATTAGATTGATTAAAAAAGGCGTGCAATGGCACGCTTTTTTAATGTCATTGCTTTATTACTAGACGTAATATTGGATTGATAGTATTTTAGACTTTGGGTTGGTGGCTGTATTTGTTGTGCATAATCATAAGGTTAAAAGTATTAACTAACGACTTTCTTGAGGCGTAAAAAAAGGAGTGCATGCACTCCTTTTTTATTGATCAATTGATTATTACAAGAGAGGAATAATCATGATTGCAACGATGTTGATAATCTTAATCAATGGGTTGATCGCAGGACCAGCCGTATCTTTATACGGATCACCTACTGTGTCACCAGTGACTGCTGCTTTGTGAGCATCAGAACCTTTACCGCCAAAATTACCATCTTCGATATACTTCTTAGCGTTATCCCATGCACCACCACCAGTGGTCATTGAAATGGCCACAAAGATACCCGTCGCAATAGAGCCGATTAATAGACCGCCTAGTGCTTCAGCACCTAGTAGCAAGCCAACGGCTACTGGGAATAGAATCGGAAGAATTGATGGTAGTATCATTTCTTTAATCGCTGACTTAGTTAACATATCAACAGCCTTAGAGTAGTCGGGCTTTTGTGTGTAATCCATAATACCGGGCATCTCTTTGAACTGACGACGCACTTCATTAACGATACCACCTGCTGCACGACCTACTGCTTCCATTGCCATCGCACCAAATAAGTAAGGCACCAAACCGCCCAAGAACAAACCGATGATTACTTTATGATTCGATAAGTCAAATGTAATGTCTTTAAACTGTTCCATAGCGTGTAATTCATTCGTGAAGTCGGCAAATAATACTAATGCCGCTAAACCTGCTGAACCAATTGCGTAACCTTTAGTTACTGCCTTAGTTGTATTACCAACCGCATCTAAAGGGTCTGTAATGTTACGGATCTCTTCAGGGAGTTCAGCCATTTCAGCAATACCACCCGCGTTATCAGTAATAGGGCCATAAGCGTCTAAAGCTACAATTACACCGGTCATGGATAACATCGCCGTTGCAGCGATTGCAATACCATATAAGCCATCTAGTGCGTGTGCACCCCAAATACTAGCACAAACGGCTAATACAGGTAGTGCGGTAGACTTCATTGATAAGCCAATACCAGCGATTACGTTTGTGCCGTCACCCGTTAATGAAGCTTCAGCAATATGTCTTACTGGATTGTACTCAGTTGAAGTGTAGTATTCAGTAACCACAACCATTACTGCTGTTAATGCCAAACCGATTAGTGATGCGTAGAATAAGTTCATACCCATGTTCATGTCGATAGTGACATAATAGAAGGCAACAGCAGCTAAAACTGCAGATACGATCAAGCCTTTGTAAAGCGCACCCATAATAGAGCCACCATCAGACACCTTAACAAAGAAAGTACCAATGATAGATGCAATGATTGATACTGCGCCTAAAGCTAATGGGTAAAGAATTGCCTCATTTCCCATGCCTAATACACCAGCCAACATCATTGTTGCAACAATGGTTACTGCGTAAGTTTCAAACAAGTCAGCCGCCATACCTGCACAGTCACCCACATTGTCACCCACGTTGTCTGCAATTACGGCAGGGTTGCGTGGATCGTCTTCTGGAATTCCAGCCTCAACCTTACCAACGATATCCGCACCAACATCAGCACCTTTGGTGAAGATACCGCCGCCTAAACGTGCGAAGATTGAAATTAATGAACCACCAAATGCCAAGCCAATCAATGCGTGTAACGCTTCTTTTTGTTCTACTCCATTGGCAATCATGCCAGCGTAATAGCCTGCAACACCGAGTAGTGCTAAACCAACCACCAGCATGCCGGTAACTGCACCGCCTTTAAAAGCAACTTGGAAAGCAGCGTCCATGCCGTTTTTGGCAGCTTCTGCTGTACGAGAATTAGATTTAACCGATACGTTCATACCAATATAACCGGTTGCACCTGATAACACTGCGCCAATTAAGAAGCCGATACCAACGGTCGCCCCTAAGAAGTAAGTAATAACAGCTAGCAATACAATACCAACCATACCAATGGTTGTATATTGACGATTAAGGTAAGCTTTAGCGCCTTCTGCAATCGCATCTGAGATTTCTTTCATTTTGTCACTGCCTGCAGATTGTTTGTAAATCCAGGTCATGGTGAATAAACCGTATAAAACAGCGATGATTGAGGCTCCAATAGCCATGGTTAATATATCCATTACTTTATTTTCTCCTTCCTATTAGTGTATAAATTTGTTCAGCGGTAATTATAGTTTATTGCCTTGTGATTAACAAGATAATAATATAATAATTTGTTTAAAGTTGACCTAAGTCAAGCATTATTTCTGGATTTGTTCTTAATCCCAATAATCAGTTTTGATTCCACGACCAAGGTCGGCTTCAACCAGTCTGGATCTAAGTTTTAGAAGTTTTTCAATCAGAGCCGGTTCTGCCTTTTCATAAGCTTGTGTGTCTGGTATTCGATTAACTACCACGCCTAGAAGTTCAGTAATGGCATTGCCAATTGAATTTTGTGAAATGGTTACAATTAGAGCGCCTTCATCATTGCGATAAATGAGTTGCTTAAAAGCTGGTTGCCAACGAATACTGGATGCATATTTAGCATCATTGATGCATTTATCACGAACCTTTTTAGCGGCCGATAAAAAACAATTGTTGAATAAAAGTGTTTTTTCAATTTCTTTAGGAAAGTAGGCGTTATGTGGCACGCCTGAATTTCTACTGGATACTTGTGCAAAAAAGGTACGATAGAAATCTAAAAATCCCTTTAGAATTTTGTCGTATTCTTGCCAAAAATCAATATTTTTTAAACTGTCAATGCCACCAATAACCTCCCAACTAGGGAGCCCTTGTGGGTATCCAGTTAGTGAAAGACTTGATGCTTCACCAGTAACGGGTTTTAAGATTTTTAGATCAAGAGTCGATAAAAATTCAACGTAAACATCCTGCATGTAAGCGGCAAATAGAGAATGCTGTCCACCATCGGTTAGATTTGGGTTTTCTGTATCGGCTAGTTTTGAGTCTTGCAGCTCTTTTTTATTAAAAACAATGAAATGATTGTGCAGCATTCGAATGCTTGGTACGCCGGTGGAGGTAATTGGCCAAGTAGCATCAAGCGATGCTTCGCCAGCAAGAACCAAATGTTTTTTAGGGTCTGGATAGTGTTCCAACATAAAGCCAATAATAATCTGGTTCATGCGATTCCAAACCTTTCTGACATTGTTGGGCAATTGTGTGCGACGCACAGCCCTTCCCAAAGGATTTAAAACACTTTGGGAGGTATTATAAATAATTGAACAATCGAACTCATTTGAGTGGCCTAAGGCTTTACGATAAAGCAGTAAATCTTCTTCGTTGATTAGTAAACCGTTATTTTCCGTGAGGTCTTTTAGGTTTTCCGGTGAGTTAAAAAACTCATTAGGCTTCATACCTTCAGGTACATCCAAAGGTATGGGCCTGAAAGGCACGTTAATTTCTCTTGGTCCAGTTGTCATTTATCTATTATTGTAATTAAAAAAGGCTTATGTCATATTATGACATAAGCCCCCATTGTTTAGCAAACTGAGATTTAACTTAGGTTTGCGTAAACACGATCCCTAACTTCGTCAAGTGAACCAACACCGTTAGCTGCACCATATTTAGGCGCGTTATCATCTGCATTCATCCAAGATTGATAGTAATCAACCAATGGTTGAGTTTGCTCGTGATACACTTCTAAACGTGAACGTACCGTGTCTTCATTGTCATCAGCACGCTGAACCAAATCTTCACCAGTAGCGTCATCTTTACCTTCAACTTTAGGTGGGTTGTAGATAATGTGATAAGTGCGACCCGATGCTAAATGTGCACGACGACCCGACATACGGTTAATAATGTCTTCATCAGGCACTTGAATCTCAACAACAAAATCAATTTTTACATTGTCAGTTTTTAATGCTTCAGCTTGTGCAATGGTACGTGGAAAGCCATCAAATAAGAAACCGTTTGCACAGTCGCTTTCTTGGATTCTTTCTTTTACCAAACCAATGATAATGTCATCAGATACTAAACCACCTGCATCCATTACTTTTTTAGCTTCAATGCCTAATGGCGTACCTGCTTTAACGGCAGCACGCAACATGTCTCCCGTTGAAATTTGTGGAATGGAATGTTTCTCACAAATGTTAGTTGCTTGTGTGCCTTTGCCTGCGCCCGGAGGGCCTAATAGAATAACGTTCATTACTTTTCCTTATAAAATAAAAGACCTTATTTTCACTCTGAATGAATGTAAATAAGATCCCGTGTTAAAAAACTAAACTTCAAATGGCGGTAATTTTTTCTCAGCCATTTCTTTTTTCATCACCACATAATCCGGCAATCCGTTTTTATATGGAGGATAATTTTCGCCTTCAATGAGTGGTTGTAAGTATTCACGACATGCATCAGTAATACCAAAACCATCGTCAGAGATATAATTCGTCGGCATCATTTTTTCAACATTGGCAATGTCTTTTAATTCGCCTGAGCCAATTTCCCAAGTGTATGGATTGTTTGATGTGCGGATGATAGCAGGCATAACTGAATTCTTACCTTCTAATGCCATATTAACAGCTGCCTCACCTAATGCATAGGCTTGCTCAACATCAGATTCAGATGCCAAGTGACGCGCAGCACGTTGCAGATAGTCAGCAACTGCCCAGTGATATTTGTAGCCCAGAGCGTCTTTAATTAAGTTAGCAACCACAGGAGCCGCACCACCAAGCTGTGCATGGCCAAAGTCATCACGAGTGCCTTGCTCTGCCAAGAAGCGACCATCTGGCCACTTTGTGCCTTCGGAAACCACAATCGTACAGTAACCAAATTCCTTAACGTTTTTATCAACTTTGGCTAAGAATTTTTTCTCATCAAAATCAACTTCTGGGAATAAAATTACAACAGGAATAGAGTCATCAACCAAGCCACCTGCTGCTGCAATCCAACCAGCATGACGACCCATAACTTCTAATACGAAAATTTTAGTTGAAGTAGCTGCCATTGATGCTACGTCAAAACTGGCTTCCATAGTGGAGACAGCAATGTATTTAGCCACCGAGCCAAAACCTGGGCAATTGTCTGTGACGGGTAAATCGTTATCAACTGTTTTAGGAACGTGAATCGCCTGGATTGGGTAACCCATGGACTCAGATAATTGTGATACTTTTAAACAAGTATCGGCTGAATCTCCACCACCGTTGTAAAAGAAATAACCAATGTCATGTGCTTTGAATACTTCGATGAGTCTTTCGTACTCTGCTTTGTTCGCTTCTAAAGATTTCATCTTATAACGACACGAACCAAAACCACCAGAAGGCGTGTGCTTTAGTGCTGCAATATCGGTCTCAGATTCTTTAGAGGTATCGATTAGATTTTCAGCCAGTGCACCAATGATTCCATTTTGACCAGCGTAAACTGTACCGATCTTATCTGGGTGTTTGCGGGCAGTTTCAATCACGCCACAAGCAGAAGCATTAATTACTGCAGTTACACCGCCTGATTGAGCGTAGAAAGCGTTTTTCATCGTCATACCTTTATTAATTAGAATCAAAAAATTATACCTTATAGCTGTTTTTCATCATGGTGTTTTATAGTAATATTGAAATATATCTCATTGGAGATATGTTAGAATCATAAGCATTGTTTCATTTAAAGGACACGACTCTCGATGAAAAGATTAGATCAAGTATTATCAGATGATGGTGTATCAGCTGAACTGGAGCTTGTTATTAAAGACACCATGGTTGCGTGCAAGGATATTGCGTATAAATTAGGCCAAGGTGAATTGGCAGGTATTTTAGGCGCAACTGAAGATGAAAATATTCAAGGTGAAACCCAAAAGATGTTGGACGTTATTTCTAACGATCTTTTAAAAGATATTCTTTGCTCTAATCCTTACGTTAAGGGTGTAGGCTCTGAAGAAGAAGACTACACAATCGCTGGTCATGCTGACGGCAAGTACTTAGTAACCTTTGATCCATTAGATGGATCTTCAAATATCGATGTAAATCTTTCTGTTGGTACAATTTTTTCTATTCTAGAAGCGCCAGCTGATGACCGTACTGGTGATGATCAAAATGTTTTCTTACAACCAGGCCGTAAGCAAGTTGCTGCTGGTTATGTTCTTTACGGTCCTTCTACATTGCTCGTGATGACCACAGGTAAAGGTGTTAACTTATTTACACTAGATACTAATATTGGAGAGTTTGTTCTAACCAAAGAGCAGTTAAGAGTTGCCGAAGATACGGCTGAATTTGCAATTAACATGTCAAACCAACGTTTCTGGGAGCCAGAGATGCAGCAATATATTGATGATTGTCTGCAAGGTGAAGAAGGTCCTCTAGGCAAGCGTTACAACATGCGTTGGGTGGCCTCTATGGTTGCAGAAGTTCATCGTATCCTTATCCGAGGCGGTATTTTTATGTACCCTTACGATAGTCGTGATCCAACCAAAGCTGGCAAGCTTCGTTTGATGTATGAAGGCAATCCAATGTCTATGATTATTGAAGAGGCGGGTGGTCTTTCTTCTACCGGTCGTATGTGTATTATGGACGTAGAGCCCAAAGATATCCACGATCGTGTGCCCGTTATATTAGGCTCAAAAAACGAGGTTATTAAAGTAGTTGCTATGTTTGGCGATTATATTCCTAAGAAGTAAAAATATAAGGTGTGATTAACCACTCCTTATCGTCATAAATATCCATTGTAAAACACTTTGATCCGCCATGATTGCGGGTCTCACCTGATGCGCCTGGGTTGATTACCCAAGGCGTTGATTCTTTGTCAATCACTTGTTTGTGCGTGTGGCCATAAATAATCACTTTAGCATCTGGGTAAGCAACTCTTAATGATTCGTGCGATGGTTTATGCTGGCCGTGCAAATGGCCATGTTCAATGGCAATCTTTCCACTTGGGAATTCAAGAAATTCAATTTTATTAAGTGAGCTAATATGATCATCATTATTACCTTTAATGGCAATGAGTTTTTGCTTGGGTTTTAACTGGCTCAGTGTGGCCTCATTAATAACATCACCCGCATGAATGGCAATATCACATTGGTTGGCAATCTTAACAACCTCAGGGTGAATAAACCCATGAGAATCAGACAATATGCAGATTTTTGGCACGGTAAATTTTAATAAAATTAAAACAGGTAATTATACTTAAAACTTTAATTTTTCTTGTGAAAACAGACACTTTCAGTGTCCATAAATTAAGCAGGTATTTTCTTTAAAAAACAGTGCAATATTGTTAATTTTTATGGGCATAATATGCCCGTTCGTTTAACGAATAAACTTATACATTAGAGAAGTAAAACCATCATAAAAATGGCTTTATATTAAAAGAAACAATAAACAGGAGATTAACATGGCAACATTATTTTCAGACGAGTGGATGAATCAACTAAAAGACGCTTGGAATGGTTCGGACGAAGTACGTGGTAAATTAGCAGAAATTAATTTTTCATCAACCATCGCTTGTGGTTTTAAAGGCGACGGTACACCAACCGGTGTTTTTGTGGTTGAGAATGGCGAGTGTGTTCGTGCAGGTGATTTCAACGGCGAAGCTGCTGATTGGGACATGCGTGCAGACAAGAAAAACTGGATGAAATGGTTAGACAAACCATTAGGCATGGCTTCAATGGGCATGGCAGTAACAATGGGTAAATTGAAATTTGAAAAAGGTGACTTTGGTGCAATGATCAAAGACCCTAGAATGGCAACTCCATTTGTTAAGAGCTTTGCTCTGATGGGTGCGATTGGCGGCGAGTAATCACCAAACAATTGTACTGATTAAAAAACCCGACTTTAGGCGGGTTTTTTGTTAATGGGGTTTTACTGGCATTGCTTGTTCAAAGGTTTCAATATTGGTAAACCCTTCAACAGCTTTGGTCTTAATTTTAGAGCTGGGTTTACTGATAGCAACAACAGTGCCAATGCCAAATTTTTTGGCTGATTTGAGCACATGAGCCGAATCATCAAAGAACACGCTTTTGGCTTTATCTAAATTAATAGACTCATCTAATTTATGCCAAAACCCCTGGTCTTCTTTAGCAGCGCCATAATCATGCGAAGTGATGATATCGTCAAAGTAACCTTCCAAGTTGGTCACACGCATTTTGAGTTGAATGGTTTTTCGATGTGCATTCGTTACTAAATAAATACGTTTGTTGTGCTGTCTGGCTTGTTCTAGAAACTCTAAAACGAATGGATGAATCTGAATCAGGTGCGAAACATCTTCTTTGAGTTGGGCAATGTCGAGTTCAAAAATCTTTTGCCAATAATCTAAGCAATACCAGTGTAACTTTCCCTCTTCCGCCCTAAGGATTGGGTAAACCTTGTCTTTGGCTTCGTCATGGGTAAGATTGTGCTTATTGGCAAACATTAGTGGCATGTATTCCATCCAAAAATGCAAGTCAAAATTAAGATCGAGCAGCGTGCCATCCATGTCGAGCAACACAGTGTCGATCTGTGACCAGTCGAGCTTATCCTCGGCGCCAGCTTGTGCCATTTGCACTGTCCTCTAAAATAATGCCTAATTTGGTCAGCTCGTCGCGAATTTGGTCAGATAAAGCAAAGTCTTTGTTGGCTTTGGCCTCATCACGCTGTTTAATTTTTGCATCAATGTCTTCATCGGCTAAATCAACACCTCGTTTTAAAAAGCTGTCTGCATCAGTTTGCAAAATACCAATATAACTACCGAGCTTCTGCAACAGTTGCGATAAAGCATTGGCTTGATCAATATCTTGATCACGTTGTAAATTAACCGCTTTGGCCAGCTCGAACAAAATACTCAGCGCAATGGGTGTGTTAAAGTCATCATCCAATGCTGCGTTAAAACG
>GG730022.1 GCA_000205985.2 uncultured Candidatus Thioglobus sp.
AGGGGTACCGGGGACCCACTTCATTAAGATGGTCGATAACTTTAAGCGCTTGAGCAACAATCTCTTGACCGATGCCATCGCCTGGCAGTATTAATACTTTTGACATTTAACTTCCTGTGTGTAACTCTTAAAGCGGTTATTTTACTAGATTTCCACCATTTCGAATTGATCCTTAGTTGCACCACAATCAGGGCACACCCAATCCTCAGGCACGTCTTCCCATTTAGTCATCGGCTCAATACCCTCATTGGGTGCGCCTAAATATTCGTCATAAGCCCAGTCACAAACAATACATCTGTATTTTTTAAATTTCATTATTAGTCCTTACATAAAAAAGGGGAGTTTTTAACACTCCCCTTCATTAAGAAAATCTTACTTAAAGCTCATCAGAATGCTTTGATAAATAATCAGCCACACCGTCTGGTGTATCTTTCATACCTTCGTCACCTTTTTGCCAACCGGCAGGGCAAACTTCGCCATGCGTTGTGTGGAAATCAAGCGCGTCTACCATGCGTAACATTTCATCAACATTACGGCCTAATGGAAGATCATTGACCACTTGATGACGAACATCAAAATTTTCGTCGATTAAGAACGAGGCACGAAGTGCAACGCCTGCTGGATGAACCACGCCGTATGATTCCATAATCGCGTGGTTAACATCAGCCACTAATGGAAAATCAACTGCACCCAAACCACCGTCATTAATTGCAGTATTACGCCATGCATTGTGCGTGAATTGTGAATCGATTGATACGCCCACTACTTCAACGCCTTTTTCAGCAAACTGCGACACTCTATGGTGATGCGCCAGAATCTCTGACGGACAAACAAAGGTAAAGTCCAGTGGATAAAAGAACAACATAATCTTTTTGCCTTTAAGGCTTGATAATGTAAATTCGTCAACGATTGTGCCGTCAGCTAAAACTGCAGCTGCCGTGAAATCAGGGGCTTGTTGTGTTACTAAAACGCTCATACTTTCTCCAAATAAAATAATAAAAAACCAGTCGATTATACAATTATATGTTTATCTTTATCCTATAAAAACTAAGGGTTTGTCTAACTAAGCATATTCTATGCACTTTAACGTAAAATACTCAGAGATATCCTTAGGAACGCCCTTTAATGCTCAAAATTTACAACACGCTTAGCAAACAAAAAGAAGTCTTTCATCCTATTGATCCTAATAAGGTGGGGATGTATGTTTGTGGCATGACCGTGTACGACTATTGCCATATGGGGCATGCTCGCGTATTGGTGATGTTTGATGTGATTACTCGTCATCTAAGACGCCATTTTCCCAATGTTGAGTACGTGCGCAATATTACCGATATTGATGACAAAATTATCAAGCGTGCGGTTGAAAATAAAGAAGATATTTACAGCCTGACCAATCGATTTATTGATGCCATGCATGAAGATGAGCGCGCGCTGGGCGTGCTACCACCTGATGTAGAGCCACGTGCTACTGATGCGATGGATCAGATGTTTTATATGATTGAAGCTTTGATTGAAAAAGGCATTGCTTATCAAGCTAAAAATGGCGATGTGTATTATTCAGTGCGTGATTTTGAAGGCTATGGCAAACTGAGCGGAAAAAATCTAGACGAGCTTGAAGCGGGTGCACGCGTCGATATTGAAACCGATAAAAAAGACCCGCTTGATTTTGTCTTATGGAAGATGGCAAAACCAAGTGAACCAAGCTGGTCGTCCCCTTGGGGTGATGGTCGCCCTGGTTGGCACATTGAATGTTCGGCAATGTCTACCCATCACTTAGGCAATCATTTTGATATTCACGGCGGTGGTATGGATTTGACTTTTCCGCATCATGAAAATGAGATTGCCCAAAGTGAAGGTGCGAATGGTTGCACTTTTGTAAACACTTGGATGCATGTTGGTTTTGTTAATATTAACGATGAAAAAATGAGTAAATCGCTGAATAACTTTTTTACCATTCGTGTGGTTTTAGAAAGTTACGATGGCGAAACTCTGCGTTACTTTATTATGAGCTCGCATTATCGTAGCCCACTTAACTTTAGTGATGATAATTTAAACCTGGCGAAGACCTCATTAACGCGTTTATACACAGCAATGCGTGGATTAAGCGCTTCTGACGCAGCGATGGATGAGGTCTCGCAACGATTTGATTTTGAATCCCGTTTTAACGCAGCATTGGATGATGACTTTAATACACCCATTGCGCTGAGTATTTTGTTCGAGCTGGCCAAAGCGGTTAATTTACAACGTGATCAAGATATTGATCAAGCCAATGCTTTGTCACAACTGCTGCAAAAACTCGGTGGTTATATTGGTATTTTACAAACTGATGCAGACAGCTTTTTAAAACGAGGTGTTGATTTAGCCGATGAAGACATTGATGCAAAAATTAAACAGCGTGATGAGGCCAAAGCCTACAAAGACTTTGCCTTGTCTGACCATATTAGGGGTGAGCTTCCCAAGCTTGGCCTTGAATTAAAGGATA
>GG730021.1 GCA_000205985.2 uncultured Candidatus Thioglobus sp.
TAAATTTAATTTTTAACCATAAGGGCCCGAAAAAATATGTGGGGTGATGGGAGTATGGGGATAATATCCCCCTTGAAGTTCTTTATTCAAGACAATTACCTTGAAAGGAGACTACTCAAACCACGGGGCGACAAAATTTTTGGGTTAAAAGGCTTAAATCATTATTCGTTCCACAACACCAATATAGGGTTCGGGGCAATTAAGGTCATCAGAAATTGGCAAATACCACCCCCCCTTTTAGCAGTGCCATCAAACTTGGTGATACAAAATCCCGGTTAGTCCCAACTGTCTTGTTAAACTCTTTACCCTGAATAAAGGGCATTTTGCCCCGACCCCCATTCATAACCAGCATGTTTCATGCGGGCCATTTCGTTTGTTTTTGAGTACGCGTTTGATTTTTTTTAGCTCTTGCATGAGGTTGCCTTGCGTGTGCAATCTGCCAGCAGTATCGGCAATCAGAATAATCAAATGTTTTTGGCTTTAGCAGATTCATAAGCATCGTAAATTACCGATGCAGCATCCGCGCCCGTGGCTTGTGCTACCACGGGTATCTCGTTGCGCTCACCCCAGACTTTCAGCTGTTCAACCGCAGCCGCGCGGAAGGTGTCACCAGCGGCAAGCATGACTGATTTACCTTGGTTTTGAAATGATTTTGCCAATTTACCAATGGTAGTGGTTTTGCCAGCGCCATTCACACCCACTACTAAAATCACAAAAGTTGAATTAACGTTGATATTCAGTTGATTATCATCAATCAATAACTTTCTCAATTCATCTTTTAAGAATTGATACAAGCTATCAGAATTTTTTAATATTTTTCTGGATGCATTTTTACGCACCGATTCCAATACTTTATCCGTGGTATTAATGCCAATGTCTGCGGTAATGAGCAGTGTTTCTAGCTCATCCAATAAGTCGTCATTAATCTCTTTTTTACCCAGTAATAGGCTGGATAAACCTGAGCCTAATTTTTGTCGAGATTTGACCAGACGCTGCTTTAACGAGGCAGGTTTTTCTTTTGGATCAGATTTATCTTTTTTAAAAAAATTAAACAAGGCTTCTCGCTATAATGGTTTGCATATGAAGAACCTAATTTTACTATTCTTTTTTTTATCCACTCATGCATTTTCTAATTCCGTCATAGGTAAGGCCTATAACGGAATTACTCAGGCCACATTGGATAATGGCCTAAAGATCATTATAAAGACGGATAAACGTGCACCAGTGTTTATCTCTCAGCTTTGGTACAAAGTTGGTGCTAGCGATGAATCTCGCCCAACAACCGGTGTTTCCCACATGTTAGAACACATGATGTTTAAAGGTACCTATGCTTACAAATCAGGCGAATTTTCACGCATTATCGCCAGAAATGGTGGCGATGAAAATGCCTTCACCTCTAAAGACTACACCGCCTATTACCAAAAAATGCACAAGTCTAAGCTTGAACTTGCTATCAAGATGGAAGCTGACCGCATGCGTAACCTTACTTTTTCTAACCGTGAGTTAACCAAGGAAAGGCAAGTGGTGATTGAAGAACGCCGTATGCGTGTGGAAGACAAGCCCAACTCAAAAGTGTATGAAAACTTACGTTTTATTTCTTTTGATGAAAAGGGTGCTTACCATTCTCCGGTGATTGGTTTTCAAGCAGACATTGAAAGTTACAGTTTGAACGATCTGCGAGTTTGGTATGAAAAATACTATGCTCCGAACAACGCTACCTTGGTGGTAGTGGGCGATGTAGATCCTATTCAAGTGATTGATTTTGCAAAGAAGTATTTTGGTAACTATCGATATAATCCTGATATCAAAGTCTCTAAAAATCCATCCATCACTCTCAAAGGTCATTCAAAAATATTGAAACTAAAAGCAGAGTTGCCTTTTTATGTATTATCATTTCCTGTGCCAAGTTTAAAAACGACTACCAATGAAAGTACAGCTTACAAGCTAGAAATGTTAGCTTATGCCCTTGACAATGGTCTGTCCAAGAAACTGATTAGAAATCAGCAGATTGCTTCATCCATTGGCGTGGGTTATCGCTTGTACGATAAATACGATACTTTGTTTACTATTAGCTTTATTCCTGCACAAGGTGTGAATAATGACACGGTACTGTCGGCCATTAAAACTCAAGTTGCTGAATTAATTAATAAACCAGCATTAATTAAGGACGAACTGATACGCACTAAAGCGCAGCTTGAGGCTGATTTTGTATTTGAGCAAGATCAAATATCCACCCAATCTTATTATTTAGGCATGCTTTCAACGGTTGGTTTGGGCATTGATAAAATGTTTACTTATGTCGATCAAATGAACAACGTCAGTGCAGAGGACGTAGCAACGGTTGCAAAACAATATTTGATTTTTTCCAACGCCAATTCGGTTGAGTTGATTCCACAGGAGATCAAATGAGAACCTTAATTTTATTTTTATTATTGGTCACCAATGCACAAGCCAAGCTTGACATTCAGTATTGGACTACCCCTGAAGGGGCTAAAGTGTTTTTTGCTCAAACCAAAGGCTTACCAATACTTGATGTTGCTCTTAATTTTGACGCTGCTGCTTCCCGAGATGGCGACCAATTTGGTTTAGCTTCTCTAACTAACGGCCTATTAGGTACAGCTACTCAATATCACAATGAAGAGCAAATTATTAATGCCTTTGAATCCGTGGGTGCACAGTTTTCAACCAGTTCACTTAAAGACATGTCAATTGTGTCGTTACGCACATTAACGCGACAACCAATCTTAAAAAAATCACTCGACACTTTTACCGAAGTGATCACACAGCCGAGCTTTGAGCAAAAATACTTAACCCGAGAAAGACGCCAAACCTTACGCTCTATTGAGGCCAGTAAGCAATCACCCGCCAGCATTGCATCACTTGCTTTTGATAAAGCAGTGTTTGCTAATCACCCTTATGCGCACCCAAAAATTGGCACAGAAAAGAGTATTAATCAAATTTCATTGCAAGATCTAAAGCAACATTATGATAAGTTTTACGTAGCGAAAAACCTCACCATTGCTTTGGTGGGCGATATCACTAAAGTTAAAGCCAAGCAAATTGCTAGGCAAATTTCTCATGGGCTCAACGTTGGAAAAAAAGCTAAAAATAATCCCGTAATAACAGCGTTAAAATCCTCGCAAAAAATCCACATTGAATTCCCTTCAAAACAAACACACTTACTCATCGGTCAGAGTGGCGTTAACCGTTCACACCCTGATTATTACCCTTTGTATTTAGGTAATCATATTTTTGGCGGTAGTGGTCTCACCTCTATTTTGAGCGATGAAATTCGCGAGAAAAAAGGCTTGGCTTATTCGGCTTATAGTTATTTCACTAAAATGAAATCCAATGGTTTTTTCATGATGCGCATGCAAACCAAAAATGATCAAGCACTTGAAGCTAAAAATATTGCCCTACAAACGCTCAAAAATTTCAGAAATAATGCAATTGACACGCAAAAACTCCAAGATGGCAAGGATAATATCATCGGTGGCTTCGCTTTAGAGACGGCCAGCAACGCTAATATCCTTACTTATCTATCCATTATTGGCTTTTACGAGCTACCACTGGATTATTTAAGCAGTTTTACCGACAAAATTAAGGATATTAGTGCACAAGACATTCAAAACGCTTACGCAAGACTAGTTGACATGGATAAACTCATTATTTTGAGTGTTGGCGAGCAAAAATAGCCATTTCTATTATTTTCGAAATTTTTAAATAGTTTCTGTATAATACTAATAATAGTATTATTAAAGGTATTATTATGAATATTGTTGCAAATGAACTAAAGACTCGCGGAGTTGGTGCTATTGATGATGCATTAAAACATGATAGTGAAGCCATTATCACGGTTAGAGGTAAGTCAAAATACGTTGCTGTGAGTATGGATCGTTATAATTACCTAAGAGAGTGTGAATTAGAAACTGCATTGCAGGAAGCATTGGAAGATATTAAGGCTGGAAAAGGTGTATCAATGAGCGCTGATGAGCACATTGCTCAATTGTAATGTATCAGTTAATTTTTACGCCTGCGTATGAAAAAAGGTTGAAAAAATTTCTAAAAAAACATCCAGAAATAAAAAAACAATACGCAAAAACCATGAAATTAATGGAAATTAATCCATTTCATTCTTCACTTAGAATTCATCCGTTGTCTGGTAAATTAAAGCAATTACATTCAATTTCAATCAATATTAGTTATCGTATCAGTATTGAGTTTATTGTTGATGATAAAACAATTATTCCAGTTAATATTGGTACTCATGATGAAGTTTATAAGAATTAAGATTGTTATTTTGAGTGTTGGTGAGCAGAAATAGCCATTTCGATTATTTCTGAAATTTTTAAGTTAAACCCTTTTCGAAAATCACAGATTTTTCTCTTTAGGCTCTGATACTTTTTCTAGTGCACCCCAAGGGCAGGCTTCGCGCAGTAGGAAAATTATCCAAAAAGAGCTCACCCTTGCAAAACTACCAATTCACACTAATCGCACTCATTGATTTTTCTAAACTCGCTACAAGTTAGCTCAAACACCAAAAATACTACAAAACCCTTGCTACATAAGAATTATGCGCACGGTGTAAAGTTATGGTTTAATGATGGTATAACTTCGACAAGGCGTGTAGCGATAGACTTCTCTGTGAATTTATAATTAAATAAAAGCAATGTCAAAATATCATATTAAGTTAACAAATATTTATTTTTTTATAAAAAAAAGTTAACATTTATATAAAATATTTATATAAATGTTAACTATATGGTATAATAAAAATTGTTTTTAACAACAATTTGGAGGATTATGTGGTATAGGTACGAGTTCGG
>GG730020.1 GCA_000205985.2 uncultured Candidatus Thioglobus sp.
TCTCTATAATTTCATATATAGCACCCGACCTTGGTTCTCATTTCTCCACCAGCTCCCGGAATATCAAATTCTACAATACGAACTGATAAATTTACTTTTACTTTCTGGTCGTCTTGGAAAATTAAAGAGCGATTTAACGAATCTGTAAGAGCCCTTTTCCAAACTGGTGGGATTGATGCATCTGCATTAACTTCTTTTTGTTGAGCTTGAGGAGCAAATCCAACAGTTAAAGATTTTAATTCTGCATTTTTTCTATTCTCTACCATTCCCACTTCTTGAACATTAAAGTCCACTGGTGGAACCGAAACACAGCCAGCCGTTAAAACTAATACTGACAATAATAGAGTTAACTTCTTTGGAAAAAACATAATTAACTACTCCTAAAATATATTAAAAAAAATAACCACTTACTTCAATAATACTCTTTTTATCAAAATTTTACAAATGACCAAATTTAAACTCTTTTTTCCAAAAATATCAGTGCCAATACGCACAAAAGTAGCGCTATTTTTGATGGCTCATTCCAGATCTACACTCATTCCCATCGATAAATCAAAGTAGTTAATCTACTTTGGAGGAGAGTAATAAAGTTCTACCAAATTGCCATAGAGTAATTCGATAGTATATTTTTATCTTTAGTAATTAAGCTAACGTTATCAGTCATTGCTTGCGCAACAATTAAACGATCAAACACATCTCGTGTCCAATCAATTTCAATGGCATGGTCAAATATTGCAACACTATTAGAGTCTGATACTATTAAGCCGATTGATTGATTTAAATATTTTAATATAGCCTCTGGATGAGTTTTTATCCTGCCAATTTCATATAGATATTGCAATTCTAGTCTTACCATTTGGGAAATAGATAAATCGTTATTCCTTATTTCTTCTTTAGCCTTATTAGAAAATTTTTTGTCAGTATCGTCATACAACCAAACAACTGCATGCGTATCTAAATAAATCACAATTCTGGCTCTTCATTCCAATGCGGTATGTGTAAATCTACCAAATCTTCTGGATCTCCAACAATGCAATCATGTGGAATTAAATTTGCCAATTTGTCTTTTTTATCCTCAACAATAATTTTTACAATTTTACCTTTGCGCTTTACCTCTAGCGGAATGCCGGTTGCAATTACTTGATCAACGGATTTGAATAAATTTTGCCTTAGTGCGGTTAATGATATACTCATAATGCTCTCCTAATTTATGTACTGTACATATATTTTAACATAGACTGTACATAAAAATTTCGGAAATTTTGCGAATGAGTGATTTAAGCCCTTTTTCCGAAAATATCAGAGCCAATACGCACAAAAGTAGCGCCATTCTCGATGGCTAATTCAAGATCTGAGCTCATTCCCATCGATAAAGCATCTAAATTAGCATGTTTTTTCAATATTTCAGACATTTTGGCAAAGCTTGATGCTGAATTGGCAGGGCTTGGAATGCACATAAAACCCCTTAAAGAAATATTTGGGAAATTTTCAAAATGAGCGACTAACGCATCAATTTCATCAATTAAAACACCTGATTTAGTAGGTTCATTGTCAATATTGACTTGCAACAGTACATTGAGTTTTTCTAGATTTTCTGGACGTTGATCGTTGAGTCTTTTGGCGATTTTTAGTCGGTCAACACTATGCACCCAATCAAAATTCTCAGCTATTTGTTTGGTTTTGTTGGATTGAATCGGGCCGATAAAATGCCAGATTAAATCTTGACCTTTTAGAGTTTCAATTTTTTCTAAAGATTCTTGTAGGTAGTTTTCACCAAAATGGCGCTGTCCTGCATCAATAGTTTGTTGTAAATCTGTTGCTGGCTTGGTTTTACTAACAGCAATTAGCGTCACTTCTTGCGAATGCTTAACAGCGTCAATACGATGGTGAATTTTTGCTAAATTTTGTGCAATCATATCAATCGGTTTTCTGAAATAGGCCTTGCCTATTTCACTTTAAAAAACTGTTGTTGCGTCAAATACAGGTCCATCTACACAAACACGTTTCATCGCTGGTCCAGCGTCAGTTTGTACTTCAACCACACAGCCTGCACACCCACCAACCGCACAAGCCATGTATTCTTCTAACGATACTTGGCAAGGCAAGTTGTATTCTTTAGCCAGTTTTGCCACAGCCTCTAACATAGGGTGTGGGCCACAAGAATACACTTCAACTTGTGCAAGATCATCGGCTGATAAAGTGTCTAAATATTCTCTAGCGAGATCGGTCACATAACCTTTAAACACACCCTTATAATCTTGCAAGCTGGCAAGTCTACAAGCAACATTCCATTCTTCTAATAATGGCATGGTGTGACTTGCATTTGGGCATGGATTACCTATTTTGCTTAATTCTGGTGTAAAGGGAAAAGGCACTTCAGAGCCTAGAATAACAAACGGATCATGATTCGTGTCTTTCATTTGCTGTGCAATGGCAATCATTGGTGGCATACCCACACCGCCACCAATGAGTAATGGTAACTTTTTGTCCGTTAGTTCAAAGCCATTACCAATCGGGCCAATGATGGACAATACTTCGCCAATTTTGCGCTCAGCCAATTGTCGCGTGCCTTCGCCCACTACCTTGTAAAGTAAATCAAACGTGCCGTTATCAGTGTCAACCGACATGATAGAAATCGGCCTGCGCATTGCTAGTGAATCGGATACTGTGATATGGACAAACTGCCCTGGCTTGGTCGCTTTAGCGATTTCTGGAGAATCAAGCGTTAGAATGTATTGGTCGCCTTCAAATTGATAATGTGCCAAAATTTGACAATCGAGAACCTGAATACTACCTCGGTGTACTTTACTATCCATTAGAAGTAATTAAAGTACCGACACCACTGTCGGTAAACACTTCTAAAAGCACGGCATGCGATACACGACCGTCAATAATGTGTGTGGATTTAACGCCACTTTTAACCGCCGATAAAGCACAGCCAATTTTCGGCAACATGCCGCCGTGAATCGTGCCATCATCAATCAGTTGGTCTACTTTTTTAGCATCAAGGCCCGTTAATAAATTATCATCCGCATCCAAAAGACCGGATGTATTAGTGAGTAAAATTAGCTTTTCAGCATTGAGTGCCTCGGCAATCGAGCCGGCAACTAAGTCGGCATTAATGTTGTACGAGAAACCATCTTTGCCCACACCAATGGGTGCAATCACTGGGATGAAATCACCTTTCAATAATAATTTAATCACTGAAGTGTCAATTTTGTCAACTTCACCGACATGACCAAGATCAATGATTTCAGACGTTAAATGATCCACGTGCTTAAGTTTAGTAGCTGAAATAAGACTACCGTCTTTACCGGTCAAACCAATGGAATGACCACCGTGCTGGTGAATAAGATTTACAATTTGCTTGTTAACTAAACCGCCAAGCACCATCTCCACCACATCCATGGTTTCTGAATCAGTGACACGCATGCCACCAACGAATTCGCTTTGTTTGCCAATTTTTTCTAACGTTTGGCCAATTTGAGGCCCGCCACCGTGCACCACAATTGGGTTCATGCCAACGGATTTCATCAACACGATGTCACGCGCAAAGCTGGATTTTAGCTTTTCGTCCACCATGGCGTTACCACCGTATTTAATAACAATGGTTTTGCCCTGGAATTTTTGAATATAAGGCAATGCTTCGGTTAAAACATTAGCGATATTGTGCGTGTTGTCAGACATTTTATTTTATGTAAATTTTTATTAATTCGCTATTTTACAGTTAGACATGAGGTTTTAGTGACAAGCTTTCCCCAGCTTCTTCAGACGCCAGTAGTTATAGGGCCAAGGGGTGATAAACCCAAAAAACAGAGCGATAGGCACAACCCACCAAACAAACACCGCTCCGCCAGTAATTAGATAATCAGTAAGATTCATGGCAATTTCCATGGCAACCATGGAAATCAAACTCATGCCCACGGCAATTTTAAAGGCCTGTGAAAGTTGCATTTTTTGACTCACTAATAAATAAGTCTCAAGCAGGATACTGGTGATGATGCCGTTAAGCGTTGCCCAAAGAAAAATCACCAGCGTACTGGCACTGGCAGCACTAAACTGAAAATAAGCAATGGTACCAAAATCCCCAATGGCGCAACCAATCAAACACCATTTTGTGTTGGTAGCACTACGGCGCCAAGTGTGTTTGCAAGACCAAAAATCACTATCCATAAACCACCTCCAATCTTTATGTGTTCTATATTACTACAAATTACACCACTTTGGCTTATGCTTGTGCATCAGTAAAGTTTATTGCTTTTTTGTAGCCAGCGAATATAGGAGATAATTTTAGTAACATCCTTGCGTTTAATACCTTCAACAGGAGGCATGTTTCCAAACTTCCAGTGATGCGCCTTAGCGCCATTTAGAGCTGCGCGATAAAATGCTTCATCCCCATGGTGAGATGGTTTGTAAAAATTATGGATCAAGGGCGGTCCACTGTCAGTGCCTTTCGCCCAATCACCGTGGCATTTTGCACAGTTGTCTTTAAATTTACTCATGCCCAATCCTTGGCCAAATGGTACATTCACGCCAGTATCAGTCATTACTGCATGAGTATTTAACGAAAGTAAAAATACGACTGTAAAACTTAATATCATTTTCCTCATAAACATTTCCCTTTAAATTTATTGTTGAATATTTGACAATTTCTGCTGTTGGCGCACGTAAGCAATGATATCGCTCACTCTTTCTGGTGACAATCCTGTAATCATTGGCATGTCACCAAATTTCCAATGATGCTGTCTAACGCCACTTTTTACCGCATAATAAAACGATAAATCTGCATGGTGAGAGGTTCTGTATGTATTATCAAGCAAAGAAGGTCCGGTTTCTGTTCCTAATAGACTTTTTCCATGGCACTTCATACAGGTTGATTGATACTTGCTTTTTCCTTGAGAAATGTCAGGCTTGTAATTTAAATCAGGCAACAATTTACTTTTCTTTAAATCAAACCCTGTGCCATCGTAAAACAGTGCAAAAAATCCAATAACAAGCACCGCCATAAGTAGAAAAATTTTCTTCATATTACGCTTATACCACAACAAACTGTCCCATCATGCCACGATCTTCATGCTCTAAAATATGGCAGTGATACATGTACGGTGTTTTCTCGTCGCTGAATTTTGGAAATTCAATTAGCACCTGTACGGTTTCGTGCGGGCGTACTAATACCACGTCCTTAAAGCCAAGCTCGTGGCCTTTGATTTTTCCACGACGTGAGATAATTTTAAACTGCACATTATGAATGTGGAATGGATGTGCCATCATTGAGGTGTTTTCAATCTCCCACAGTTCGATACTACCGGCTTTTACCACTTCATCAATGCGATTAATTTTCATGGATTTACCGTTGATTTGAAGTAAATCTTTTGAGCCTGAAACCGCGCCCATCATCAGCTGCGGGCCCATCTGCATCTGCAACTTAAACGTCCTTTTTCTTACGATTGAGCGCATGGATGGCGTGTCATGTTGCACCAAGTATTTAGGAACTTTTTTACTAGATGAACTTACACCACTCGCATCAATTTGAAAAATATCAAACTCTAGTTTTTTACCTTGAGCCTGTTGCATCATCATCATACCTGTCATGCGATTGGCTGATTTTTGTTGGTGCATTTTATGGCGTAATATCGGCATCTTGCCATCGGAAACATCCACCAAAATCTCCGCACGTTCGGCTGGCGCGAGCTTGATTGAATGCGCCATCTCTGGTTTTTCTAACAAACCGCCATCGCTGGCAATGATGTTGAACATTCGTCCGTCATCAAAATTAAGGTGATAAGTTCTGGAATTAGAACCGTTTAAAAGTCGCAATCTAATTAAAGACTTGGTGGCTTTCAATACAGGGCTAATAACGCCATTGACCAGAATGGTTTCGCCTTTCTTGCCCATGAGTTTATCCCGAAAGTCACTTATGTATTTGAACGATCCATCTCGATTAAAGTCTTTGTCTTGAATAATTACCGGAAAATCATCCACGCCATAATCCAAAGGCAAACCTAATTTCTTTGACTCATCATCATCGACAATAAACATACCCGATAAACCGTGATACACCTGAAACCCTGTTTCATGCATTTGATGTGAGTGATACCAGAGTGTGGCGGCGGGCTGAATAATTTCAAACTCACTCAGCCAAGTATGGCTAGGCTTAATAGGCTGATGCGGCCCTCCATCTGATTTTGCAGGCAATTTAGCGCCATGCCAATGCAGAGTTGTGGTTCGATGAATGTTATTTTTAACCTTAATGTGCACACGATCACCCTTGCTAGCGCGTAGCGTAACACCAAGAAATTTTTGATTAATACCGAGCGTTGAGGTTAATCGATTAGGCAAAATTGCACTCTTACCCGAACGAATGTCCAAATCAAAAAACACATCTTTATCAACGCGCTTGCCAAATTCTAAAGGCGGTACTCGAAAAACATTGGGCGATAGAAACCCCTTAGCCTGCAACAATTGCTTAGGCAAAATGGCAAATGCCAAAATCGATTGAACGAACTGTCTTCTACTTAGCATGATTAATTATTTAAACCTTGAATCGTATTTTTGTTGTATTTCATTAGGCCACAAACTGTGAATATAATCTAACAAACCTTGCTTTTCAGCTTCATTTAATTGGTCTTTAAACGATGGCATCCAACCGCCAAGTTTAGCACCACCATCGTTAATCGTAGTCATTAATGCCTTTGGCGAATGATGCCAAGCATGCGCTGTGCCATTAACAGGAGGAGCTGGGAATTTTCCATCTGCATTCCTTTTTTTCCAATCCTTAGTCAATCCTTCTCCAGCTTGACCATGACAAGCAATACAATTTTTATCAAAAACAGACTGCCCTAAATTAGCACTCTTTTTAAGTTTTGTATTTTCGCTAAAAGAAGGCTGGCTTATTTTCACAGTTTCTTTTGCTGCTGATTTTTTCTGGTCTTTTTCTTGTGCATCACTGTCAAAACAACCGGTTAAAAATAACACGCTTGATAAAATTATTAATGTTTTCATATTCTTAGTCCTTTTATTTAAATAATGTATTAATCACTAATGGCCGTGCGTTTGAGCACGCTCGTGTTTAATTTTCTTTTGTGTTACTTTAACACTTAAAGACAGGGTTTGGATGTAATTAACCAAATGCCATATCTCACTTCTTTTCAGAATACCTTTCCAGGCAGGCATAGCGCCTTTTCCAGTAGAAATCTTCCAAGCAAAATCACCATCTTTGTGCTTGCCTGACATAGTCCTAAGGTCGGTTGGTCTTGGTTTTATTGTTGAGGATAAAGGTCCGTCACCCAATCCTGTAACACCATGACAGCTTGCACAATTTTTGATAAAGATGTCCTCACCTTGTTGACGAGAAGACTGTGTATAGGTGATTGGATTAGATTGTGCCTTGGCAAATGCTGGCGCATCCCAATGAGTGTTATCGTGACCATGCTTACTGCCACCTGCACCCGCAAAAGACAAACTTGCCGTGCAAAAAATAATTATTGCTGTGTGTATTTGTTTCATATCATTCCTATGTTGTAATTCATTAATGACCACTTTTTTTAGTAGTGGCGAAGTCACCCAAAGATTTTTATTAAAATCTAGATAGTGATGCCTAATTAATGATTAAACGGTAGGAGGAGGTGTGTTTACTTTTGAGGTGATCGATGCATAAGAAGTATCGATCGTTGACGATAAGAATGTTGCTTTAAGAAAAATCATTTCTGAAAATTTATCAGTGGTGCCAATCACTAAACACTGGGGGCAATCAACATGAACGTGGGTAGACATTGAATCCATTGTCATCGGCATGTTTGTACTTTGTGAATAATTACACTGAAAATCAGAATCTATTGTATTTGTTGACTCGGCATTTGCCCACAACATCAACGTCATCAACAGTAAGGATAGCGCTATTTTCATGATGGTAAATTTTATCACATAAATAAAGAAATCAAATCATTTAAAAAATCAAAGCCTTTTTTAGTAGGAGTAATTCTATCCTTAGTTAGATTGACTAATCCCATTGATTCTGCTCGCTTTAGCTGTTCATTAATAACATTAATGTCTTTCCCTGTTCTTGCTTTAAACAAATCAACGTCGAATCCATTTTTTAGCCTCAAAGCATTTAGCATAAATTCAAAAGACAAATTATCAATAACTTCAAGTGTTTTATTTCGATTTTGAATATATTCTTTGGGAGATTTAGATTTTAATGTTCTAACAACTTTACCTGTCTTTGATTCGGTAATTTTTCCATGCGCACCAGCGCCAATACCAATGTAATCACCAAAACGCCAATAATTTAAATTGTGTTTAGATGGAATTTTGCCAAAAGCAGATACCTCATAACGCTCAAATCCACATTGCTCTAATAGATCCACACCTTGTTCACCCATGCGCCAAATGTCATCATCCTTAGGCAATGTTGGTGGAAACTTAGCAAACAAAGTATTGGGCTCAATGGTGAGCTGATAAAATGAAACATGCTGTGGGCTTAGATCAATGGCTTGGTTAAGATCTGACAAGCAATCATCGATACTTTGCCCTTCCAAGCCATACATTAAGTCAATATTAAAATTATTAAATATTTGGCTTGCATAGGTGCAAGCCTTGCTTGCATCTTCAGCACTATGAATACGCCCTAACGCGTTAAGGTGACGGTCTTGAAAAGACTGCACACCAATCGATAATCGATTAATACCGATGTCTTTAAAAGCTTTGAATTTATCAACCTCGAACGTGCCGGGGTTAGTCTCTAAGGTGATCTCAATATTTTTTTCAAACGTAAGTTTTGATTTTAAGCCGGTAAATAATTCGTGCAATTCATCTGCACTCATGAGGCTTGGCGTACCGCCACCAATAAAAATAGAATGAATTGATCGACCCTGGACGTATTTTAAATCTTTATCAAGGTCCTTCAGTAGCGCCTCAATGTAGCCATTTCTGTCTTCACCTTCGTGGGAATTGAAGTCGCAATATGGGCATTTTTTAACACACCAAGGATAGTGAATGTATAACGAGAGTGGCGGAAGTACTATCAAGCTTTTAATTCTTCCAACAATGCTACGAGTGCTTTTCCTCGATGCGAGATAGAATTTTTAATCTCTGGTGAAAGTTCTGCTGAAGCGCATTCATGCGTAGGCACGTAAAAAAATCGGATCGTAGCCAAAACCATTATCACCGGGCTTTTTTGCGCAATATTTCCCCTTCCCAACCGCGTTGAAATGATAATCGGTGTCGGGTCATTAGCATGCTCAACAAATACAATCGCACACCAGAATCGAGCCGTGCGCTTGCCGTCAGCAACGTCTTCCATCTTATCCAGTAATTTTTGCGTATTGGCTTCGTCATCACCATGATTGCCCGCATATCGCGCCGAATAAATACCCGGTTCGCCATTCAGTGCGTCGACCACAATACCTGAGTCATCAGAGAGTGCTGGCAAACCCGATTGTTCTGATGCATTTCTAGCCTTAATCAATGCATTTTCAACAAAGGTTAGGCCTGTTTCCGGGACTTCTTCCACTTGCATATCTGACATGGATACTACTTGGTAAATACCGTCCAACATAGTGTTGAATTCTGCGATTTTCCCCTTATTGTTACTGGCAAGAATGATTTTTTTCATAGTATAATTGTTTGAATATTATAGAATTTATGGAGCGAATTATGACTCAAGACGAAATGAAGTTTGCCGTGGCACAAGAGGCACTTAAATACGTGGTCAAAGACACTATTATAGGCGTGGGTACCGGTTCAACAGCAAATTTTTTCATCGATGCGTTGGCAACCATGAAGGATGACATAAAAGGTTGCGTTGCCAGTTCTGTTGCTACTGCTGAACGTTTAGAAGGCCATGGTATTAAGGTATTTGATCTCAATGAAGTGGAGGCAATATCCGTCTATATCGATGGTGCCGATGAGTCCGATGATGGCCTAAACCTGATTAAAGGTGGTGGTGGCGCACTCACTCGTGAAAAAATCGTAGCAGCAGTGGCCGATAAATTTGTGTGTATCGCAGATGAATCAAAATTTGTAAAAACTATGGGTGACTTCCCATTGCCGGTTGAAGTGATTCCGATGGCGGCAAACTATGTTAAACACCAAATCACTCGTCGCATTGGTGGTACGCCTTTTGTTCGTGAAAATTTTGTTACCGATAATGGCAATTTGATTTTAGACGTTGAAGGGTTAAAAATTACCGATCCTAAAGCTTTAGAAACAGAACTAGACAGCATTGTTGGAGTGGTAACAAACGGCTTATTCGCTAATCGCGGTGCTAATGTATTGTTGCTCGGCACACCAACTGGCGTAACGGTAGTCGGCGCTTAAAAGTCTAAATCTATTTTGCTAAATCTTTGTACAAATCAAGGGTTTGTTGCAGTTGTTCAATTTTAACGGTTAGTACATCGTACAAATCTTGATTGCTCGTTATGGATTTTGCACGCTCATATTGCTGAATCGCCTTGGCAAACTTACCCTTCACAACCAGCGCTTTTGCACTTTGAATGTGAGAACGATCAAGGTCTCCATTTTTAACGTAAAGTGAAGATAATAACTGATGAGACTGTGCGGTTACTGTGTTTACCCTTAAGAAAGGTTTTAAAACAGCAATACCGAGCTTGGCCTGCCGGTTTTCTAAATAAGATTGCGCCGCATAATAAAGACTTGATTCGTCATCTAAGTTTAAATGATCTTGGTTAAAGTATTGCTGAGCGGTTTTAACATCGCCCAACTTAGAAGCGATTCGCCCTGCAAGAATGTAGCTTGGTTTAGATAAATCAATAAGAAGTAGCTTGTTAATATTTTGTTGTGCGGTTTTATAATTTTGCTGCTCAAATGCATGATAAGCTTGCATGTAATGCGTCAGCATATCATCCTGCTCTAACTTAATACGACCATTCTTATGATAATAAAGCCTGGCCTTAGCGGTTAAGTATTCAAAGGAGTCCTTTCTGTAATTACCCGACATTCTAGCTGAACGCTGCAGACTATCAGAGATTCGATTAATACTCAACGGGTGTGAACGCAAAAACTCCTCGGCACTGGAATTGTCTTTTAATTTTTCAAAAAAATGTGCCATGCCTTGAGGGTCAAAACCAGACTTGGTCAACATGTTTGTGCCTATTCGATCGGCTTCCCACTCATGCTCTCTAGTAAAGTTAATGCTTTGCTGAGCAGCGCCTGCCACTGTTGAGGCGGCAATGGCCTGAGAGGCGTTGGAATCATCAACCAATACAGCGGCCAACATGCCAGCCACCAGCAGATAAGTTTGTTTGTCGGTTTTTTCGCTGAATCGATTCAAATGATTTTGAGTAACGTGTGATATTTCATGCGACAGTACTCCTGCTAATTCAGATTCTGAATCTGAACTAAGCAACATGCCCGTGTGCACGCCAATGTAGCCATAAGACCCTGCAAAAGCATTAATACTGCTGTCATCAAGCAATAAAAATCCAAAGTGTTTATCTGGATTTTCGCTGTAAGTGGTTAGTTCATGGCCTAAATCTTTAAGGTAGGTTTGAATTTCGATGTCCTCAACAATCGAGCCAGTATCCCAAAGTAACTGCAAAAACTCATGGCCACGTTTCTTTTCACTTAAAGACTCAGAAAGCTCCAACTCAGGCACACTGAGTGCAAATGCCCACAATGGCATTAAAATAAACAAGGTTAAAATCTTTATCATGAAGTCATTATATTTGACTATGGAGCGCTATGCGATTAAAATACCCAAACTTATTAGTTTTTTCTAATACGTTTTTTTATAATCAAATTACACAAGGAGCTTATCATGGCTGACGAAACTTTAGATGCATCAGGCTTAAACTGCCCACTTCCAATTTTAAAAACTAAAAAAGCACTAAGTAAAATGAGCGCTGGTCAAATCTTAGAGGTTATTTCAACAGATGCCGGTTCTGTAAAAGACATTGAAGCATTCTGTAATCAAACTGGCAACAAACTAATTTCTAATGTTGAAGACGGTGGTAAATTCGTTTTCACGATTGAAAAAGTTTAATCGTTAACAATTAGTAAAGGAGGAGAATATGTCAGATAAAGATGACAATAAAATGACAATTATCGCCACAAAAGGTACTTTTGATTGGGCGTTTCCTCCTTTCATTATTGCCTCTACAGGTGTGGCAATGGATAAAGAAGTTACTATTTTCTTTACATTCTACGGATTAAATCTTTTATTAAAAGACACGTCTAAATTACGCGTTTCACCACTAGGAAACCCTGGCATGCCAATGAAAATGCCTTTTGGTCCTAAATGGTTGCAAAAGATTGATTTTGGTCCAAGAATTCCTAACATTCTATGGAGTATTCCAGGCACTGAAGCGTTAGTAACGTGGCTAATGAAAAAAACCATGGCCAAACACGGTGTGGCTAAATTAGAAGACCTTAGAGACATGTGTCAAGAATTTGACGTTAAATTCATTGCTTGTGAAATGACCGTTGAATTATTTGGTTTTAATAAAGAAGACTTTATTGATGGTGTTGAATTTGCAGGTGCTGCATCCTACTTTGATGAGGCTGCAACTGGTGACCACCACTTATACATGTAATTTTTACTTCGTCTTTTTATCTTTATACTGCGTTAGACTCTTTAAAACTCTCAATCACATAGTTTCATCTATGCTTAATCGAGATTTTATAAAATCTGCCTTGTAAAAGAAAAAAATACTAGAAAAATAAACAAAAACCTCCTTCAGGAGGTTTTTTATTGTCTGAACATTAAGTCCAATCCAAACTAGCCCACCCTTTTTCAGAAGCAATTTTTTGCAACGTAGCATCGCCATTAACCACAACGGGGTGATCGACCAACTCCAACATTGGTAAGTCGTTGTGTGAATCGGAATAAAAAACCGAACCAACCATGCTCTCATCTGTTTTTGCTAGCCACCGATTCAAATGATTAATTTTTCCTTTTTGAAAACAAGGCTCATCTTTAACCTTGCCTGTGTACCGTCCATTTTTAACCTCAGGTTCGGTAGCAAGCAAGTTTTCAATGCCGTATTTGTGGACAATTGGTGCAGTAACAAAACGATTGGTTGCAGTAATCACAAGCAGTGTATCGCCTTTTTCTCGGTGCTGATCCACCACAGCCTGTGCTTTTGGCAGAATAATTGGGATGATTTTAGATTGCATAAATTCTTGATGCCATTTATTAAGCGTCTCAATGGAATTTTGAGACAAAGGTTCTAGGCAAAATTCTAAATATTCATTAATATCCAATTGACCTAGGGCGTATTGATCAAAAAAATATTGGTTTTTTACTTGATAGGTATCTGCATCCAACCCGCACCCAATTTCAACTCATGAATTCACCCCCCCGCAGGAAATCACTGTCTCCCGCCCAATGAGTGTTTATCCAGTCAATATTGCTAATGCATAATTACTCCTTACTGCGGTATATTTGATATATCATCAGTCATACAAAAAGAATCTAGATCAACTTGATTGATGTTTCTGCTGCTTCTAGCGCCTTAACATTCAATCAATGGTGTTC
>GG730019.1 GCA_000205985.2 uncultured Candidatus Thioglobus sp.
TGTCTTGATCAAAGGCAATGACTTTACCCGATTGATTTAATTGATCCAAGATGCCACGCGTGTGTCCACCACGACCAAAAGTAGCGTCAATGTAAATTCCGTTATTTTTTACGTTCAATCCTTCGATTGATTCATCAAACATCACTGACTGGTGATGATTGCTTGTCATAACGACAATTGACTGATCTCTATTGGGATGACTTCTTTTTTACTAAGTGCATCAAGGTTTGTAAGCTGCTTGTTCCAAGTGCTTTCATCCCATAATTCAAAATTACGTCCTTGCCCACTCATGATAATTTTTTTGTTCAGATTTGCATAATCTCTGAGCGTGCCAGGAATAAGAATGCGCGATGCCTTGTCTAACTCGCAATCAGTGGCATGGCCAATGAGTTTGCGCTTAAGTCTTTTAGTGTGAATATTTAGTGAAGGCAGTTCACTTACTTTTTGTTCAAGTTTTTGCCAATCACCTAAAGGATAGAGAAGTAAGCAACCATCATCTGGATGAATACTGAGCACCATTTTCCCACCACAAGTTTTATCAATTTGCGTTTGGTGACGCGTAGGAATTTTTAAACGACCTTTCGCATCAATGGTTAAATTGTGTACTCCTCTGAACATGTGCCCCCAAGGCCATATGCACTAGCTATACGACTGCCGCGTAGCTTAGTGAAAGAATGATTGCTGCCGCTGTGTAAGCAAACGTTTGTAGTGTTATTTCCATGTTTCCCCCTAATGGTAATGTAAAAAATATTAACTCCTCAAGTCAATAAAATACATTTTATACCACTTTGTTACACTTTTCACCACTTTTGTTTAAAAAACATCAAAAACTTCGGAAATAATCAAAATGACCATAAAAACCGCGTATTAGAAAGGTATTGAGCGTTACAAGGCGGTAAAAACACCGAAAATCAATCATTCGTTTTGATAAAGTACAGTGTAATTTATAGCTAAGTTATTGTTTTTACTTTAAATTTTGAATAAAAGAGTGTCGCACTCATTGATTTAATTCTTGACCTATATCAAAAAACTCTCACATGTTATATATATATGTATTATTGACCGATATCGTAATATATAAAAATATAAATATGCTTAATAAATTTAACAAAATTGCAGTGCTGGTATTAATTGGAGTAGGTGCATCAGGCTGTATGTCGACCTATGAGCCATCACCTTATGTTAACCCAATAAACAAAAGCACTATTCTTAGCTCAACAGCTGCGCTAACTCATACAATCATACAGCCAAAAGATTCAAATAGCTTTACTTGCTTTATGCCACAACCTGATGCAGATTTTTCTCAAAGTGATTCTGGCGGGGTTAGTTTTTTAAATTCTGGCGTTTCAGAAGGTATATCTGATTCAGAAAGCAGTGGCGGCGATGAAATGAATGGTAGAACGCCAGGTGTTTTATTTTCAAGAGACATGATGTATAGACTTTGTGAATTCACATCAAATTACAATTTAAGCAAGCAAGAGGCAATTGCTCTTTATAAACAAAACATCTCAGCGCTTAATGGCTTAATGCTTGAAGAGAGTAAAAATACCACGGTTACTGTTTCGGAGTCTTTAAAAAATACTTACACATCTGAGGATACTAATAAGAATACCAGCACAAGCACAGAAAGCCCTTTGAACAGTAAGAAGTCACAATCTTCTGGAAATGCATCTACTGATCAAAATGTTACAGACCCAACTGACACAACTAACTCTACACCAGACTCAAATTACGACCAAAGTGATTCTAGTGAGTATGGAGCAGGTTCAGTGGATAGCCAATAAAAAAATATTGCACAAGGAGAGAAGAAAATGAAAAAAAATATAAACAGTTGTTTTGCAACTAAGCAAACAATAAGTAACAATACCAAGTTAATTTATCGAAAAAAAGCAGTATTTTCTGTTGTTGTGAACTAATTAAAGCCATTAAGGAGAAACAAGTTATGAAAATATGCAAAACATTAGTAATAGTGGCAACATTAACTTCCTCAACTTTAGCTTATGCGTACGATCGAGTTCACGTAACCAATTACTCGACTATGGGAGGGTTGGCAACGGTCCATTATGTTGATCATCAAGTTTGTAGTAAAGATAAGTTCCGCATTGCTGGTGCGACGATTGTCAAAAATGGTATTCAGCCCGCACACGCTTGGACAGGGTCAAAACGAGGTGAATGTTTAGTTAAGAAAGTCGGTTTCCACCCGGACGACCGGAGCAAGATCACTGAAGTTAATGGCTATAGATCATCAGGAACAGCCTATCACAAATTTAGCATCATGGTCAGAACCCCTAGTCGCGTAAGAATCGTGTCAGAGCATGAAGTCAAGGCGGAAAAAAGAACGAAAGAAACGAAAAATATGAGTCCTGGTTTTAAAATTCATAATAAAACTGATTTAAATCTTACAGTGTCACTTGATCAGCTTGGTTGTTTGTACTATCAAGACCTTAAGCCTGGTGAAACATTTGATAGAACTACTGGCGCCGTATGGTTCACCATTCGAGCCAAAGTCACAAGTCCAGAAAATGAGTTAAGCACTGCCAAGTGCGCTTTACCCATTGTTAAGGCTGTTGGAGCGGCTATGCTCGTAGCAGTTGCCCCAGAATTATCAGCAAGAGCAGCAGCAATAGCTGCAGGAAAATTTCTTGTAAAACAAGCCGCAACACAAGTTGGTAAAGATCTGTTGGCTGATCTTACAAAGAGCATGTCTGTATCTCTATATGGTCAGTATGCAGGGCCTCCTTACCCATTTAGATGTACACATAAGCCTGAATATAACATCACTGGTGGCCCAATGATGAGAATCATATACATGCCGCTTACAGCAAAGGAAAAGGCTGAAAAAGAAGCGAAAATAAAAGAACTCAAGCGCGATTTAAGTAGAATTGCTATGGGGTCCATGGTTGCTGCGCAGAAGCATATAGGACGAGGAATGGGCAGAACGAGAGGACCATCATCTTACAATAGAAGAGAGGATGCAGAAAAACGTGCAAAATATAAACGAGCCGGAGAGAGTGACCAGATAGAAGGTCAAATATCCGACATCCAAAACTTGATAAAAAAAGGAACCCCTAAAATAGTAAAGTTAACAACTAATCCTTTAAGAATTCACAAGATTAATGGCTGCAAGTAAAGAGCATGAGTAAAGTAGTTGACATTGCTTATAAGATTAAAACATTTGTTGAAATAGTGATTGCTACGATTGCATTTTTTGTAATCATAGCGGCGCTCTTTGATATTGATCTGGGGAAAATTACAGGTGAATCAACTTTGCCTCTTTTGGAATATATTCACCCACTTAAAACAGCTGCCTTTGCATTGGCATTAGCAGCCAGTTTTGATTTACTATTTTTGCTTTTTTCACCCAGTATAAAAGAATGAATGAATGCGTTATTACTCGGGTTTATTGCAGCAATATTAATGACCATCTCAGAGCCACAAATTGTTGGCTGGGAAATAGCATTAACAGTGTTTGTGTTTACACTGTGCATGCTGGCCATTTGGTTTGCAAGTGAAAAGCTTTCAGGTGGTGAAGATAATCAGCAGATTTAACTAGTGGATGTAGATCTTAAAAAAAGCTACTCATTAAAATTTAGGAAATAATCGAAATCACCTTTAAAGTTTGATTGAGAAAGGCTTTCCAATCTTAAAAAATCATTAAAAACCTTGTTTTAACATCTAAAAATGATGATTTTATTCAAAATATATCTCAAATAAGTATGAAACAGGCAAGGCCTGTATCATTATTTAAAAATTTCAGAAATTTTTAAAATCGATGATTTTTTGAATAAGTTGACTGTGTAAGGTGTTATTTGATATTGTTAAACACTTAATTACGTATTTATGGTTATTTATAGCTATCTTTTCGATGTAACACCCGACCTATTTCAACAGTATCATCTAAAACATCAAACAAGATTCTATAGTTTCCAATTCTAAGACGATACGCAGGTTCAAAGTTAGTTAATTTCTTAACATTAGAAATATTTGGGAATTTTTCTAATTCTAAAATTTTGTTGTGGACTTGTTCTTTAGTTTTATGATTAATCTTACGTAAGTCTTTAACAGCACTTTTTCTAAGGTTAATTCTCATTCTTTAAATATTCACTGAACAGAGTTGAATCTTCATTTCTTGTTGCTTTAAGAAATTTCAAATCATCCATGTCATCTTTTGATGTAATTTCAATGCCATCACTTTTGAAATGCTCAAGCATCCAAGTTATTTTGTCTACTAATTTATCGTCATTGATATTGATTGTTATTGATTGCATAATATGCTGTCTTTTATTAAATTTGTGGTTACTATAATTGATATTGATTATAGCACAGTAATGTATATATGGTAATTAGATAAACAGGTTGACTTTTAAGCCAGATTCATAATTCTTCTTGCTCTTGGGCGAGATTTGGAGTGTATTTTTAAAATCAATGATTTTTTGAATAAGTTAACCGTGTAAAGCGTTATTTGATATGATGTGCAGAATTAAAGTTTGATATTGATAAAGGGGAGTATGGAATATCATTTAATTCATAAAAGTACCATTGATACTGTGCTTGATAAGGCGCGACAATATCGTTCATTGCGTGAACCGGACTTGGCCATTAGTATTTGTATTGATGTGTTTGCCGTTGATTCTGATAATCAAGATGCCTTGGTGATCTATATTTTGGCATTGACGGACCAATATTCGCATCAGCATGCTAAAGTTCAGCCGAAGAAAATTGTTGAATTTATTGCTAAATTAAAATCAGAATTTCATCGAATTTACTACACCGGAATTTTTCTTGAGCGCAAGGCTCGGGCATTGCTCAAAAACCCAATGTCACAATCGTTTGCTTATGAAGGCCTGATGGAAGCAATTGCTAAATATGAGATTGCGGAAAAAATGGCACCAAAGCATTGTTCAGATCCAATTTTGCGTTATAACAGCTGTTTAAGAACAATCGAAAAAGAGAATTTACAACCCCGTGCGGAGTTTGATGAGCTTTACTAATTCAGTTATTCAAAAAAAATGGATGGCTTTTGCGGGGCTAACATGGTTTTTTTATGTAATTTTTCACATGGTGAGTTTGCTTAATTTTCACGCAGGAAAAGATGTTTTTAATGGTTTTTATACTGAGTTTAGTCAATCGCCTATTTATTATTTAATGGCGGTGGCCTTAATTACCACTTTAGGGTTTCATGTATTTATAGCCATGTCACGTCAGCTTGCTAATCATCAAAGTAAAGGCAGTGGTTATGAAAAAACCTATCCGCAAGAAATTCCAAGAGTGGTTGCTTGGGGTGGTGCAGGTACTCTGTTAGTGTTTATTGTGTTTCATTTTATGCAAATGCAGTGGTTGGATAAAACAGACTTGTACCAAGAAATGCTGAGTATTTTTATTCAACCAATTATGTGGGTTATTTATGCATTAGGATTGATCACACTCAGTGCACATTTGCACCATGCACTGAATAATGTGTTGCAAACGTTAGGCATGACTAGCAAGCAGTATCATTTAGTAGTGGTATTAATAGTGTTGCTGATATTTATTGGCTTTTCCTCTGTTTTAGTGGGCGTGATGTATGCTTGAATCCTTTGAACCGATAGGGCCGTTAGAAAATAGATGGAATAAGCATTTATTTGATTTGGCATTGGTGGCACCACAAAACCGAGATAAGCACAAAATTATTGTGATTGGCACTGGGCTTGCAGGTGCATCTTTGTGTGCAACTTTGGGTGAGGCCGGATATAACGTTAGCTCGTTTTGTTTTCAGGATTCACCTCGTCGTGCACACTCGATTGCCGCACAGGGCGGTATCAATGCAACCAAAAATTATCAAAATGATGGCGATAGTGTTTGGCGTTTGTTCTACGACACTATTAAAGGCGGTGACTTTAGGGCGAGAGAATCTAATGTTTATCGCTTAGCTGAGCTTAGTGGCAATATTATTGATCAAGCAGTGGCACAAGGTGTGCCGTTTGCACGTGAATACAGTGGCTATTTGGCTAATCGATCTTTTGGCGGTACTCAGGTTTCTCGTACATTTTATGCGCGTGGACAAACTGGACAACAGCTACTTTTAGGTGCCTATAGCGCTATGAGTCGACAAGTTGAAAGTGGGCGAGTGACGCACCATTCTCGCACTGAAATGTTAGAAATTATTACCATTGACGGCAAGGCGCGTGGCGTAGTAGTGCGTGATTTAGTGAGTGGTGAACTGACAACGCATACGGCAGATTGCGTGGTGTTGTGCACGGGCGGTTATTCGAATGCTTATTATTTATCCACCAATGCAAAAGGTTGTAATGCATCAGCCACTTGGCGTGCCTTTAAACAAGGGGCTTATTTTGCCAATCCGAGTTTTACTCAAATTCACCCCACTTGTATCCCGCCTACGGGTGAAAATCAATCGAAGTTAACATTAATGAGCGAGTCGCTCAGAAACGATGGGCGCATTTGGGCGCCAAAAAATAGTGAAGATTGCGAGAAAAATCCAGCTGATATTAAAGAAGAAGATCGAGATTACTTTTTAGAGCGTATGTACCCAGCTTTTGCCAACTTAGTGCCACGCGACGTAGCATCACGCGCAGTGAAGCTTATTTGTGATGAAGGACGTGGTGTGGGTAGTAGGATTCATGGCCAGCGTTTGGGCGTGTACTTAGATTTTACGGACGTGATTAATAAAACAGGGCTGGCAGAGGTTGAGGAAAAATACGGTAATTTATTTGAGATGTATGAGCGCATTACCAATGAGGATCCATACACAATACCGATGAAAATTTACCCAGCACCACATTATTCAATGGGTGGTTTGTGGGTGGACTACAATTTAATGACTACGCTTGATGGTTTGTTTGCTGCGGGTGAGGCGAATTTTTCAGATCACGGCGCTAATCGATTAGGCGCGTCAGCACTTATGCAAGGCTTAGCAGATGGCTATTTTATTCTGCCACAGACCATTGCTAATTATTTGGCCAGAAATACGTTTGATAACATTGATAGGCATGAACAAGTTCAGCAAGCATTGGATGCCGTAAAAGACAGAATTAATAAACTCATGCACGCACCTAATGCACAGCATTCGCCAGAATATTTCCATCAAAAATTAGGGAAAATTTTATGGGATGCCTGTGGCATGTCCCGTGAGCAGGCAAGGCTTGTTCAGGCTATTGATGAAATTAAAGCGCTAGAAATAGAATTTTGGAAAAAAATTAAAGTAACGGGTGTTGATAAAGACCTTAATCAAACCCTGGAACGTGCAGGGCGCGTGGCTGACTTTATCGAGCTTGGTATTTTGATGTGTAAAGATGCGCTAAATCGTGAAGAATCTTGTGGTGCACATGCACGAGTAGAGCATTTATCACCGAGCGGTGAAGCCAAGCGCAATGACGAAGAGTTTTCTTTTGTTGCGGCCTGGGAATATCAACAAGATAAGGTTAAGCTGCACGAAGAACACCTACACTTTGAATTTATTAAGCCAACAGTCAGGAATTACAAGTGATATTTACCTTGCACATTTGGCGTCAAAAAACCACTGATATCAGTGGTGTTTTTGTTACTTATCAAGTTGATAACATTGATGACGATACTTCATTTTTAGAAATGTTAGACCAGTTAAACGAGCAGTTAATCACCAAGGGCGAAGATTGCATTGTGTTTGATTACGATTGCCGAGAAGGTATTTGCGGCGCTTGTTCACTGGTGATTAATGGCCATCCACATGGAGAGAAATCAGCCACAACCACTTGCCAGTTGTACATGCGCGAGTATAAAAATCAAACTGAGCTTTGGGTTGAGCCTTGGCGTGCCAGTAGTTTTCCGGTGATAAAAGATTTAACGGTTGATCGCTCATCGTTTGATCGAATTATTCAATCGGGTGGCTACGTATCCGTGCATACTGGTTTAGCGCCTGAGGCTAACAACACTCTAGTGGAAAAATGTGCTTCTGATGAGGCATTCAATGCAGCCACTTGCATTGGTTGTGGCGCTTGTGTGGCCGTGTGTCCGAATGCGAGTGCTTCATTATTTGTTGGTGCTAAAATTTCTCATTTAGCATTGCTTCCTCAAGGTGGTATCGAAAGTAATGATCGTGCTAATAGTATGATTCAAAAAATGGAAGATGAGGGATTTGGCAGTTGCTCTAATCATCGGCATTGTGAGCGTGTGTGCCCTAAAGGAATTTCGTTACAAAACATTACTCGAATGAATCGTATTCTTGGCTAGATTTCTTTAATCAATCCCTTGATAGCTTGAGCCGAAGCATTAAAATCTTGTTGTTCTTTATTAGTAAAGTCCAGTTCAACAATTTTTTCTACTCCATTTTCACCCAGTACAACTGGCACACCAATGGCGATATCAGTTTGTCCGTATTCACCCTCGAGCATAGTGATGCATGGCAGTAGTCGATGTTTGTTGTGCACAATGGCCTCAACCATAATGGTAACGGCTGCACCCGGCGCATCGTAAGCGCTGGATTTTTGCTTAAGATTAAGGATTTCTGCACCACCATTACGGGTGCGTTGAATTAACCGATCAATGGTTTTTTGATCAAGCAAGTGTTCTATGGAAATACCACTAACCGTGGTGAATCTTGGCAATGGCACCATGGTGTCGCCGTGCCCTCCAAGTACCATGGCTTGAATGTCGTTAATGGAGTAATCAGTTTCCATGGCGATAAAACTTGATAGGCGCATTGAATCTAAAATACCCGCTTGACCCATGATTCGATTGCGCGGCCAATTAGCCTTTTGATTGGCGTAATAAGTAAGCACATCAACTGGATTAGAAACCACAATCACATAGGCATCCGGTGCGTACTCAATAATACCATCCATAATTTCATCAATGATTTTAAGGTTAATGGCTAGTACATCGGCTCTGTCCATGCCAGGTTTTCTTGGCATACCAGCGGTAATAATAATAATGTTAGAATCTTGAATATTGGAAATATCACTCGCACCCATAAGCTCGGCATCAAAATGATAAACACTGGAGGTTTCTTGAATATCGAGAGCCACGCCTTTAGCGTATTGCTCGTCAAGATCAATCAGTACAATTTGTTGTGCCAATTTTTGAATAGCAAGCATTTGTGCGGTACTTTCACCGACTCGGCCAGCACCGATAATACTGATTTTATTAACCATCCTAACTCCTTGAGTAATGCTTATATAATAAACCTTCTTATTCTAGTCATAATATTAACCCAAAATGAGTAAAGAGTTTCACAAATTAGCACTTGATTATCATCAAGGTAAAAAACCTGGGAAGATTTTTGTTTCTTCGCATAAATCCTTAGAAACGCATGAAGACTTGTCTTTGGCTTACACGCCTGGTGTGGCAGCCCCAGTTAGGGAAATTGATGAGGATAAATCCAAGGTTTATGACTATACGATTAAAGGTAATTTAGTCGCAGTGATTACTGATGGTTCGGCTGTATTAGGGCTCGGAAATATTGGCCCTTTAGCAGCTAAACCCGTCATGGAGGGTAAAGGTGTGTTGTTTAAACGTTTTGCTGATATTGACGTGTTTGATATTGAAGTCGACACTCAAGATGTGGATGAGTTTGTGCAAACGGTTAAAAACATTGCCCCCACTTTTGGAGGTATTAATTTAGAAGATATTTCTGCCCCTCGTTGTTTTGAAATTGAACAGCGTTTAATTGAGGCGCTTGATATTCCTGTTTTTCATGATGATCAACACGGCACAGCAATTATCATTGCAGCGGGTTTGTTAAACGCGTTAGAAATTCAAGAAAAAACACTGGAAAATGCAACGTTGACTTGTTTGGGTGCAGGCGCTGCCGGCATCGCCACACTTGATCTTTTGTGTGAATTAGGTTTTAAAAAGGACAACATATTGTTGGTGGATTCAAAAGGCATTGTCACTAATAATCGGGAAAATTTAAGCAAGGAAAAAAATCGTTATGCATCCAATACTGAACAACAAACATTGGCAGATGCGATGAACGGATGCGATGTCTTTGTAGGTGTTGCTTCGGCTAATTTAGTGTCAAAAGACATGGTGAAATCGATGGCAGATAAACCCATTGTGTTTGCTTTGTCAAACCCTGATCCGGAAATTTCACCCTCTGATGCAAATTCGGTACGCGATGATTTAATCATGGCCACAGGACGCAGTGATTATCCAAATCAAGTGAACAACGTATTAGGCTTTCCGTTTATTTTTAGAGGTGCGCTTGATGCTAAGGCGAGTGAAATCAATTTTCCCATGAAAATTGCAGCCGTTAATGCGCTAAGGGAATTAGCAAAATCAGAAGTTCCAGAAGAGGTATTAAAGGCTTATGGTATTGATGCATTGGTTTTTGGAAAAGATTACATCATTCCAAAACCGTTCGATCCAAGATTGATTACATCGGTACCCAAAGCGGTGTTTGACGCGGCAAAATCCAGTGGCGTTTCAAGGCTTTAACAACCCTTAATTTCGATACAAAAAAAACTATCCAAATCTCCTTGTTAATCAAGAATAGTTATGGGATAATGGCCGATTGTTTTTGGAGAGATTTACGAGTGGTTAAAGTATGTGGATTGTAAATCCATCGCCTCTGGCTTCGAAGGTTCGAATCCTTCTCTCTCCACCAAAAAGAGTAAGATAGGATTTGCGGGTATCGTATATTGGTATTACCTTGGCCTTCCAAGCCAATGAGACGAGTTCGATTCTCGTCACCCGCTCCATGTGGAAGAGGTTGTGCTCACCTAGCTCAGTCGGTAGAGCACTTCCTTGGTAAGGAAGAGGTCGGCGGTTCAAATCCGCTGGTGAGCTCCAGTAAAATTTAAAATAGTTCTAACTAAGAAAAGAGGAAAATAAAATGTCAAAAGAAAAATTCGAAAGAACCAAACCCCATGTAAACGTCGGCACAATTGGCCACGTTGACCACGGTAAAACAACCCTAACAGCAGCGATCACTAAAGTAATGGCTGAAGCTAACGGTAGTGAAGCAACTGACTTTGCTGATATTGACAAAGCCCCTGAAGAAAGAGAACGTGGTATTACCATTTCAACCGCACACGTGGAATACGAGTCAGAGACTCGTCACTACGCACACGTTGACTGTCCGGGACACGCCGACTACGTTAAGAACATGATTACTGGTGCGGCACAAATGGACGGCGCTATCATTGTTATTGCTGCAACGGACGGCCCGATGGCTCAAACCCGTGAGCACATCCTTTTGTCTAAGCAAGTAGGCGTACCTTACATCGTTGTGTACATGAACAAAGCAGACATGGTTGACGACGAAGAATTAGTAGAATTAGTTGAAATGGAAATCCGTGAACTTCTAGACGAGTACGATTTCCCTGGTGACGACACACCGGTGATCTTCGGTTCTGCCCTTAAAGCATTAGAAGGTGATACTTCTGAGATTGGTGTACCTTCAATCTTAAAGTTAGTTGAAGCGTTAGACACTTACATCCCTACCCCTAAGCGTGATACGGATAAGACGTTCCTAATGCCGATTGAGGACGTGTTCTCAATCTCTGGTCGTGGTACGGTTGTAACCGGTCGTATTGAAGCCGGCATCGTTAACGTGGGTGATGAATTAGAAATCGTTGGTATTAAAGACACTCAAGTGACTACGTGTACTGGTGTTGAGATGTTCCGTAAATTATTAGACTCCGGTGAAGCCGGTGATAACGTTGGTGTACTACTTCGTGGTACTAAGCGTGAAGAAGTAGAGCGTGGCCAAGTATTGGCCAAGCCAGGTTCAATCACGCCGCACACAAAGTTTGAGGCTGAAGTTTACATCTTAAGCAAAGAAGAAGGTGGCCGTCATACGCCATTCTTTAACAACTACCGTCCACAGTTCTACTTTAGAACCACTGACGTAACCGGCGCTTGTCAATTACCTAAAGACGTTGAAATGGTTATGCCAGGTGACAACGTTAAGATGGACATTGAACTGTTAGCACCGATTGCGATGGAAGAAGGTTTAAGATTTGCAATCAGAGAAGGTGGCCGTACCGTAGGTGCGGGTGTTGTTTCTAAGGTGACGGCGTAATTAGTTAAATAAAGACAGAAGGTTTCTTGTATAATATTGCGTTTTTCGTTTGAGAAAAAACAGTAAAAAAATAGATAGGACATAAGCACATGAGCAATCAAAATATTAGAATTAAATTAAAGGCATTTGATCATCGTTTAATCGATAAATCAGCCGTTGAGATTGTAGAAACAGCTAAGCGTACTGGTGCAAGTGTAAGGGGTCCAATTCCTTTACCTACAAAAAAAGAACGTTTTACTGTGCTTACTTCTCCGCACGTTAATAAAGATGCAAGAGATCAGTATGAATTAAGAACTTACATTAGATTGATGGACGTTATTAGTCCAACGGATAAAACGGTTGACGCTTTAATGAAGTTGGATTTGGCTGCTGGTGTTGATGTAGCGATTAAGCTTAACTAAGATAAAAAAAGTAATTTAGGAAGAAAATCATGGCAATTGGTTTAGTAGGACAAAAATTAGGAATGACACGCATTATGTCTGAGGACGGAAGTGCAACGGCAGTGAGTGTTATTAAAATTGAAGCTAATCGTGTTGTTCAAACAAGAACTACTGAAGTGGATGGTTATAGTGCTGTGCAAGTGACTACCGGCGCTAAAGTAAACAAGAAAGGCGAAGCAAAAGTACGTCGTGTGCCATCAGCAATTAAGGGTCATTACGCTAAAGCTTCACAAGATATTGGTTTAGGTCTTTGGGAGTTTAGAGCAGATGCTAATGAGATCGGTGATGCAAGTAGTTTTGATCTTTCAATTTTTGGTGCGGGCCATTATGTAGATGTAACGGGTCAATCTAAGGGTAAAGGCTTTCAGGGTGGCGTAAAGCGTCATAACTTCCAAATGCAAGATGCAACGCACGGTAACTCAATCTCGCACAGAGCGATTGGTTCGACAGGACAATGTCAAGAGCCAGGCCGAGTATTTAAGGGTAAAAAAATGGCGGGCCACATGGGTGATGAGCAAGTAACTGAAGAGTGCTTAGAGATCATCAGAGTGGATAGTGAAAGAAACTTATTATTAGTTAAGGGTGCAATTCCTGGATCTAAAAGCGGTTTTGTGAAGGTTATGTTGTCAGCTAAGAAGGACAAAATTAACAGCAATATCAGCAAACAAATCCAGGAACAAAAAGACGCTCAGTTGGCACAAGAACAAGAAGCTAAAGCCGCAGCAGAAGCTGAAAAAGCAGCCGCTAAAGAAGCAAAGAAAGTAACTTCAGAAGCTAATACTACCAAAGACGATGGCGCAGAAACGCCAAAAGTTGAAACAGAATAAGCGTAAGGTTTTAAAATGAAATTAAAGGTATTAAACGTAAGCACAAATAAATCAAGCTCAACAGAAGTGTCTGATTCTATTTTTGCAAGAGACTACAACGAATCATTAGTACATCAAGTGACTACAGCTTATATGGCTGGCGGTCGCCAGGGCTCTAAAGCGCAAAAAAATCGCTCTGCAGTGAGTGGTGGCGGTAAGAAGCCTTGGAATCAAAAAGGCACAGGTCGCGCTCGTGCCGGTACTTCTCGTGGACCGATTTGGCGCTCTGGTGGTGTAACGTTTGCTGCACAACCAAGAAGTTATGCTCAAAAAGTCAATAAGAAAATGTACAAGGGCGCAATCAGCATTATTTTTTCAGAGCTGGTTCGTTCTGAGCGCTTAAAAGTAGTGAAAGATTTTGAAGTTAAGGATGCTAAAACAAAAAATATCACAACGTTACTTAAGGCGTTAAATCTTAAAGATGCTTTATTAATGACTGATGAGTTGGATGAAAACTTATACCTTTCTTCACGTAATTTATATCACGTTGGTGTTTGTGATACACAAAGTATTGATCCGGTTAGTTTAATCGGCTATGAAAATGTTGTTATGACAGAGGCAGCGTTGAAGAAAATGGAAGGCATGTTATGAATCAAGAAAAAGTATTAAAAACCTTATTAGCGCCAATTGTTTCTGAAAAAACAACCATGTTGTCAGCGCACAATCAATATGCATTTAAAGTGCGTACTGATAGTAACAAAAAAGAAATTAAAGCAGCGGTTGAAACTTTATTTGGTGTAACCGTTGAAAGTGTTACTACTTCAATGGTTAAAGGAAAAAAGAAAGTATTTAAAGGAAAAATTGGTCGTCGTATAAATTGGAAGAAGGCAATGGTAAAAGTGTCTGAAGGCCAAATGATTGACGTGAGCGCATCTTAGAGAGATTATTATGGCACAAGTAGTTAAAAGAAAACCAACCTCACCCGGCAGAAGATTTGTTGTCAGTATTGTAGATAAAGATCTACACAAAGGTGCACCTTATGCACCGCTAACTGAGAGTAAAAACAGAATCAGTGGTCGTAACAATCGCGGAAAAATTACAGTGCGTCATAAAGGTGGTGGCCATAAGCGTCGCTATAGAACGATTGATTTTAAGCGCATTAAAGATGATATTCCAGCAACGGTTGAACGTTTAGAATACGATCCTAATCGCAGTGCAAATATTGCATTGGTTTTATACGCAGATGGTGAGCGTACTTACATTATTGCACCGAATGGCCTGAAAGTTGGCGATACCGTTGTTTCAGGTACTTCAGTTGCAATCCAAGCAGGTAACGTTATGCCATGTGCAAACATTCCTTTAGGTAGTGTTATTCATTGTATTGAACTTAAGCCTGGTAAAGGTGCGCAAATGGCACGTAGTGCAGGTACTTCTGCGCAGCTAATTGCAAAAGAAGGCACTTACGTCACATTAAGACTGCGCTCTGGCGAAGTACGTAAAGTTTTGGCTGAGTGTCGTGCAACGATTGGCGAAGTGTCAAAGAAGGAACACAGTTTAAGAAAATTAGGTAAAGCTGGTGCAACACGCTGGAGAGGTGTTAGACCTACCGTTCGTGGTGTTGTGATGAATCCAGTGGATCATCCACATGGTGGTGGCGAAGGTAAAACCAGTGGTGGTCGTCACCCAGTTTCACCTTGGGGCACACCAACTAAGGGTTATAAAACACGTAGTAACAAGCGTACCGATAAGCTTATCGTGCGTCGTAGAAATAAATAAGGGTAATCATGGCTAGATCATTAAGAAAGGGTCCATTTGTTGACGAGCATTTAATCAAGAAGGTATTAACCGCTCAAGAGAAGAACGATAGAAAACCAATTAAAACTTGGTCGCGCCGCTCAGTTGTTGTGCCAGAAATGATCGGCTTAACGATTGCTGTTCATAATGGTAGAGCGCACGTTCCTATATCCATTAATGAGAATATGATTGGTCATAAATTAGGCGAATTTGCTACTACTAGAACGTTTAAAGGTCACTCTAGTGATCGTAAAGTGTAAACAAGAAAGGTGAATGACAATGAAAGAAGTTAAAGCAGTACACAAATACGCAAAAACATCAGCCTTTAAAGCAAGACTGGTGGCGGATCAAATTCGTCTTAAGTCTGTTGAAGAAGCATTAAACATATTATCGTACAGCAATAAAAAAGCGGCGGTATTGGTTAAAAAGGTATTAAATTCAGCCATTTCAAATGCTGAGCACAATGATGGCCTTGATATTGATGAGTTAAAAGTAAGTAGTGTTTACATTGACGAAGGTTCAACGATGAAGAGAATTCGTCCAAGAGCAAAAGGTCGTGCAAATAGAATTTTAAAAAGAACAAGCCACATTACTGTCGGCTTAAGCAAGTAGGTTTAATATGGGTCAAAAAGTAAATCCAAAAGGTATTAGATTAGGCATTATTAGAGATTGGGATTCTAAGTGGTATGCCAATTCTCAAGATTATTCTAAATATTTATTATCTGATATCGAAGTTAGAGATTTTTTATTTGAGAAATTAAAGTCTGCTTCTGTCAGTCGTATTACGATTGAGCGTTTGGCTAATAATGCCAAAGTAACTATTCACACGGCACGTCCAGGCATCGTGATTGGTAAAAAAGGTGCAGACATTGAACAGTTGAAAGCTATTGTTTCAAAAATGATGGGTATTACCGTACACATTAACATTGAAGAAATTAAAAAACCAGAGCTTGATGCTCGTTTGGTTGCTGAGAACATTGCACAGCAGTTAGAAAAACGTGTGATGTATCGTCGTGCTGTTAAGCGTGTATTGGGTAACGCCACACGTTTAGGCGCACAAGGCATTAAAGTGATGGTTAGTGGCCGATTAAACGGTGCAGAAATTGCACGTTCTGAGTGGTACCGTGAAGGCCGTGTGCCATTACACACATTTAGAGCAGATGTGGATTACTCTTCATACGGTGCAAATACACAGTATGGTGTAATCGGTATCAAGGTTTGGATTTTTAAAGGTGAAATCTTGGACCACAAGAAAGGCACATTAGATGAGGTTGCTCGTCGTGGTGCAACTAATCAAATTAGTAAGAAGTAAGGAATAACAAATGTTACAACCTAAACGTACAAAATTTAGAAAAATGATGAAAGGCCGTAACCGCGGTCTTGCAACGGGTCACAAGATAAGTTTCGGTGAGATCGGTTTGCAAGCGGTTGGCAGATGTCGTATGACCGCTAGACAAATTGAGTCGGCACGTCGTGCAATGACGCGCCATGTTAAGCGTCAAGGCAAGATTTGGATTCGTGTATTTCCAGATAAACCAATTACTAAAAAACCTTTGGAAGTACGTATGGGTAAAGGTAAGGGTAGTGTTGAATATTGGGTTGCACAAATCAAACCCGGTCAAATGTTATTTGAGATGCAAGGCGTGGATGAAACAGTTGCAAGAGAAGCGTTTGCATTGGCTGCTGCTAAGTTACCTGTAAAAACTAAAGTTATTAAAAGGACGATAATGTAATGGATATTAAAGAATTAAGAGATCAGGATGCCAAAGCACTTAATGAGACATTAATGACGCTCTTAAAAGAACATTTTGAGTTGCGCATGCAACACAAGAGTGCGCAATTATCAGATCCAACTAAATTAGGAAAAACTAAAAGATCGATTGCACAAGTTAAAACAATTATGAAAGAGAAACAAGCATGAGTGATACAAAAGTAGAGCGCATATTAACAGGCAAAGTGGTTAGCAGTAGCCGTAATAAAACCATTGCCGTTTTAATTGAGCGCAAGGTGAGACACCCAATTTATAAAAAGTACATCAAGCGCAGCACTAAGGTTCATGCTCATGATGAAAAAAATGAATGTGATTTAGGTGATACAGTAAGAGTAGTGGAAGCAAAGCCTTTTTCTAAGACTAAACATTGGGCATTGTTAGAAGTGGTTGAGAAATCAGTCACTATTGATTAATTTTCAGCTATATTAAAGAGAGTAAGACATGATTCAAATGCAAACAAAACTTCATATTGCTGACAACAGTGGCGGCGTCAAGGCAATGTGTATTAAAGTACTGGGCGGATCTAAGCGTCGTTATGCTGGTATTGGTGATGTAATTAAAGTCAGTATTAAAGAGGCTTCTCCACGTGGTAAAGTAAAAAAAGGTGACGTCTATGATGCTGTCGTTGTTAGAACGGCGCACGGCGTTCGTCGCACCGACGGTTCGCGTATTCGCTTTGATAACAACGCGGTGGTACTTTTAAATACCAAGCTTGAGCCGGTTGGCACTCGTATTTTTGGTCCAGTGACGCGTGAATTACGCTCTGCACAATTTATGAAAATTGTGTCATTAGCACCTGAGGTACTGTAATGCAAAAAATTAAATTAAACGATGAAGTAATCATTATTGCCGGTAAAGACAAAGGCTCTATGGGTACAGTAACCAAAATAACGGATGCCAAAGTTGTGGTTGAAGGCTTTAACATTGCCAAAAAACACGTTAGAGCAAATCCAAATGCAGGTGTAACTGGCGGCATTGTTGATACGGAAATGCCAATGGCGATTTCAAATGTAGCGATTTATAACACAAAAACAAAAAAAGCAGACAGAGTCGGTGTGCGCACTGACAAAGACGGCAATAAAGAAAGATTTTTTAAATCAAACGGCGATTCAATCGTTTGAGCAAGTTAAGGAAATATAAGCGTGTCTAGATTACAAGAACAATACAAAAAAGAGATTCTACCAGCTCTACAAAAAGAGTTAGGTATGTCAAATCCTATGCAAGTCCCGAAGGTTGAGAAAATTACCATCAACATGGGTTTAGGTAGCGCATTAGGCGATAAAAAAGTACTGCAAAGTGCATTGGAAGAAATGGGCCTTATTTCTGGCCAAAAACCAATGACTTGTAATGCACGTAAATCAGTGGCAAGTTTCAAATTAAGAGAGGGTAACCCAATTGGTTGTAAGGTAACACTCCGTAAGGAAAAAATGTATGAATTCCTTGATCGTTTGGTTAATATCGTCGTTCCTCGTATTCGTGATTTTCGCGGTTTAAAGCCCACTTCTTTTGATGGTCGTGGCAACTACAACATGGGTTTAACGGAACAAATCGTTTTTCCTGAAATTGATTTTGAAAAAGTAACTAGAACTCGTGGCATGGATATTGCAATTACGACAACGGCTGCTAATGATGAAGACGCTAAGAAACTATTGGCAATGTTTAATTTCCCATTTAAGGATAAGTAAGATGGCTAAAAAGTCTATGATTAATAGAGATCTCAAGCGCGCAAAGCTGGTTGAAAAATACCGTACTAAGCGCCTTGAATTAAAGAAATAATTAAGAGCGTAAGCGCTTCTGACGAAGACCGCTTCCAGCTAGTAATTAAATTGCAGCTCTTACCTAGGACGCATCGCCAACACCGTAATGCCGTAAACCGTTGTA
>GG730018.1 GCA_000205985.2 uncultured Candidatus Thioglobus sp.
TTGGGGTCCGGGGATCCACCGTCCACCAAAAACAAAGTTGTCATTGTTGAAAAATCATTCAATCAGCAAAATATAAATCAAAATTCCTGGACGGACAAAACCACAAATTTTAAAAAAACCAAGCAAAAATCTAGCAACAAAAAAAATAAGTCGATCAAAAAAAGCTGGTCAATTCCAGTGTCTGGAAAAATCGTCAAAAATTTCTCAAAAAATCATTTAGGCTTAACTTTTAAAACTCAGTCTGGTCAATCAGTACGTGCTATTCGTGATGGTAAAGTAGTTTACAGTGGGGATAAAATGAAAAGCCATGGAAAAATGATCATCATTAAGCACCCACTTGGATTTTACAGCTCTTACACGCAGAACCAAATCCTTAAAGTTACTGATGGTGACGAAGTCAGCAAAGGTCAAATTATTGCCGTTACTGGAAAAACACCATTTTACTTTGAAATGAAAAAATTCTCATCGCCCATTAACCCGCTCAAATACTTGAAATAACAGTTAAAATACAGTTCATGAATGAATTTTTACAAAATTTAACCCCTTATCAAACCGTTGGTATTTTATTTGCTGTCGCCTTTATTGCGCACGTTGTATTGGGCTTTATACTGAAACAAATCATCGCTCATACCAGTAAAACTGAAAATAAATTAGATGATCATTTGATTGATGCAATCTCTCCACCACTTAAAGTACTGATCTGGTTTGGCTGGATTTACTTCTCCACTAACGCCTTCAAGGGGCAGATAGAAGCACTGAGTAAAGTCGTTGAATACATCGATATCACTCCAATTTTTATCATCACTTGGGGGGTGGTCAGAGTGGTTAGTGGTGTAGAATCTTATATGCTTGAAAGTAGTACCGGCGTTGAAAATGATTCAATTAGATTATTTTCTCGCTTAATTAAAATTTTAATCATCATTGCCATTGCACTTGGCATTGCACAATACCTTGGTTTTTCAATTTCCAGTTTACTTACTTTTGGTGGTGTCGGTGGTATTGTCATGGGTTTTGCCGCCAAAGACATGCTTTCTAATATTTTTGGTGGACTGATGATACAAATGGACAAACCATTTTCCACCGGTGACTGGATTCGTTCAACTAAATTCGAAGGTGTGGTGGAAAAAATTGGCTGGCGCATGACTCGTATTCGTACTTTTAGCAAAAATCCAGTCTACATTCCAAATTCTATTTTTGCCACCATTCCAATTGAAACACCCTCGCGCATGACTAACCGTCGTATTAAAGAAATTATTGGTATTCGCTACGATGACATTAAGCAACTACCGGCCATCACCAACGAAATAGAACAAATGCTCAAAGAACATAAAGATGTTGATCGTTCTCAGGCACTGCGTGTTTACTTTAATCATTTTAACGCATCATCACTTGACATCACTGTTTACGCTTTTACCACTACGGTTGATAAAACTACCTATCAAAAAGTAAAAGGTGAAATCTTATTAAACATTGCCAATATCATTGCTAAAAACAAGGCTGAAATCGCCTACCCTACGCAAACACTCCACATCCAAAAGTAATGTCTCTGTCCAAATTACACATTCGCACCTTTGGGTGTCAGATGAATGAGTACGATTCTAATAAAATGTTTGATGTACTTAAGCACTCTCACGGATTAGAATCAACAGACGATGTGCTTGAAGCTGATGTATTATTACTTAATACTTGTTCGATTCGTGAAAAAGCCCAAGAAAAACTCTTTCATCAACTCGGCCGATGGCGCAAACTTAAAGAAAAAAACCCTAATTTGGTGATTGGTGTGGGTGGCTGTGTGGCTTCGCAAGAAGGTGAGCTGATTCTAAAACGTGCACCGTATGTCGACATAATATTTGGCCCACAAACCCTGCATCGCCTACCTGCCATGCTCAATGATGTACTGGGTGACAAGAAAACCAGTATCGACATCTCATTTCCTGAAATTGAAAAATTTGACCACCTGCCAGAACCTAAAACAAATGGCGTGACTTCCTTTGTTTCTATTATGGAAGGCTGCTCAAAATATTGTACTTTTTGTGTGGTACCTTACACGCGTGGCGAAGAAGTCTCACGCCCGTTTGACGATGTGATTAAAGAGGTGCAAATCCTTGCCAACCAAGGCGTTCGAGAAGTTAACTTACTGGGTCAGAACGTTAATGCTTACCAAGGTTTAATGGACGATGGACAAAGTGCAGATTTGGCACTACTGATTAACCTTGTGGCACAAATTAATGGCATTGACCGTATTCGCTACACCACCTCACACCCAGTTGAATTTAGCGACAGTTTGATTCAAGCTTACGCCGAGGTGCCAGAATTGGTATCACACTTGCACTTGCCGATTCAAAGCGGCTCTGATAAGATCTTAACACTGATGAAGCGCGGTCATACAGCGCTAGAATACAAATCAAAAATTCGACGCTTGCGTGAAATCCGACCTGACATTTCCATCTCGAGTGATTTTATTATTGGCTTTCCTGGCGAAACCAAACAAGATTTCAACGACACCATGAAAGTGATCAACGACATTGGATTTGACAAATCTTTTAGTTTTATCTATTCTCCCCGCCCTGGTACGCCTGCCACAGGCTATCCCGATGATGTTGATATGAAAATTAAGAAAGATCGCTTGTCGTTGGTACAAAAAACCATCGACGAATCTACTGAAACTATTTCAAAATCGATGATTGGTAGTGTGCAAAAAGTCCTGGTGGAAAATAAAGCCAGAAAAGATGACAATCTATTCGGCAAAACTGAAAATATGCGCAACACGCATTTCAAAGGCAATGAATCTTTAATCGGTCAAATTGTAAGCGTTAAGATCACAGCTGCACGTGGTAACTCATTAGTTGGAAAATTAACCAGTTGACTTCAATAATTACTAATTAGCAATTCGATATCATCCGCCATATTGTGTGGCTTATGTGGCGTTGGGAACCCTGCAAAAATTTCACCGTCAGGAGAAATTAAATAAAGCCAAGCGGTATGATTAATAGAATAACTTGTTACACTTTCAGGCATTGCTTGACCATTTGGAATAATAACTGTCTTACCATCTACTTCGATTGAGCGCTCATAGTAAGTGCCAAAAGGTTTGATCAGTTGATCGATTTGTGTTTGATCGCCAGACACGCCTAAAAAGTCTTTATCAAAATGAGTAATGTAAGTTTTTAATACTTCTGGCGTGTCTCTCTTAGGATCAAAAGTAATGGCTACAAATTCTGGAACAGTTTCTACACCTCTTTGAATAAGAATGGATTTCAGCATCGACATGTCCATTAATATCGTTGGACACACATCAGGACAATGGGTGTAGATAAACGTTAATAATGTCCATTTACCTTTAAAACGGTCATTATTAAACAGGTGTTGATTGTGATCAACTAACGAAAAATTAGGAAGGACTTTATTCGTATTGTGTAAAACATGTGAAACCTTGAGTTGTCTTTTTAAAAATTGGTAGTCAGTGTTGGTGTTGGTGGAAAACACCGCAACCCCTATTGAAACGATAAAAGCAATGGTGATTAATAAGGTGGTTTTGGACATTAATACGTGTAATGATTATGTTTCATCATTATTTTACCTTTTCCAACTTGAACATGAATTGTTTGTGTCGTACCATTGTTGAACTCCAAATAAATCATCGATGTATCGCCTTCTTTTGGCACTATCTCTGGACCGATCAACATAATGTGCCAGCTACCTGGCTTAAGATCTAGATCTCCTTGTGCAGAAATTGGCATAAAACTTTGTTTTTGCATTTTCATTATGCCGTTATGGTTAATGGTTCTGTGTAATTCAGCACGAACATAGCCAGTGGCTTGTACAGATACTAATCTTATATCTTGATTAGTGTTGTTACGAATTTTCATAAATAAACCCAGCATCGGCGCGTTCGGTGGAGCAGTTCTAATCCATGGATCGTGTATAACAATAGCTGATAATTTTTGATGATCCATAGCATGGACTAATGATATTTGAAAAATCAAAACAACAGAAATTAATATTCTTTTCATAATATTGGCTTAAAAAATAAAGTGCGGTATTGTACCAATAATATTTCATACGTAATCAGCAATGCTAAAATAGTAATCATGAAACTAACGCTCGATATCGATCACTCAAAACAACTGGCTAATATTTGTGGCTCGTTGGACAAACATTTAGACATTATTTCAAAAAGTTTGGACGTTGAATTAACCAATAAAGGGGTTGATTTTGTCATTACTGGTAAAAGTGATCGTCTTGCTGTACAAGTATTGCAAGACCTGATTACCCTTTCAAAAACCCAAACGGTTGATGTTTATGACGTGGAAATGAGTATTAAAAATCGCACGCATGACGACCTCCCTAGCAAAACCATTAACATCAAAACCAGACGAAAATTTATTCATGTGCGCAGTGCTAATCAACAGCATTACGTTAAATCTATTCAAGATAAAGATTGCACTTTTGGGATTGGCCCTGCTGGCACGGGGAAAACTTATTTAGCCGTTGCAAGAGCCGTTGAAGCTTTAGAATGTTCTAGTGTTCGTCGTATCATATTGGTACGTCCAGCGGTTGAAGCGGGTGAAAAACTTGGATTTTTACCAGGTGATTTGTCCGAAAAAATCGATCCTTACCTACGCCCTATTTACGATGCATTATATGAGATGCTAGGATTTGAAAAAGTCACCAAATTGTTAGATAAAAATGTCATTGAAGTAGCTCCACTGGCTTTCATGCGTGGTAGAACTCTAAATGAATCTTTTATTATTCTTGATGAAGCACAAAATACCACTATTGAACAAATGAAAATGTTTTTAACACGCATGGGTTTTGGCTCAAAAATGGTGATTACCGGTGACATTACTCAGATTGACCTAGCTAGACCGAATCAATCTGGATTATTACACGCCATGGATGTGTTAAAAGATGAAAAACAAATTTCATTTTGTTATTTTCATTCAAAAGATGTAGTGAGACACAAATTAGTACAACGTATTGTCTTGGCGTATGAGCAGTTCGACTCCAAATAAAAACAACAAAATTATTGTTGGCCTCTCGGGTGGTGTTGATTCATCCGTAGCCGCTTTGTTATTATTAGAACAAGGCTACGATGTTGAAGCTTTGTTTATGAAAAACTGGGAAGAAGACGATAGTGAAGAGCACTGTAGTGCCGAACAAGATCTATCTGATGCCCAAAAAGTAGCGGATAAACTCAGCATCAAACTTCACACTATTAATTTTTCAGCTGATTATTGGGATGACGTGTTTGATCATTTTCTAAAAGAACATAAAAAAGGTCGCACGCCTAACCCTGATGTATTGTGCAATCAAAAAATTAAATTTAAAGTTTTTCTAGAACATGCAATCTTACTTGGCGCAGATAAAATTGCTACCGGTCATTACGCCCGAATCGTTGAAAAAGATAATGTGTACAGCTTGAAAACTGGCTTAGATAATGCCAAAGATCAAAGCTATTTTTTACACCTACTGAATCAACAGCAACTTTCAAATAGTTTATTCCCCTTGGGAGAAATCGACAAGTCAAAAGTACGTGAAATCGCTACTGAACATAATTTTATCACGGCTGATAAAAAAGATTCAACCGGTATTTGCTTTATTGGGGAGCGTAATTTTTCACAATTTTTACAAACTTATTTACCAAAACAACCGGGTGATGTTGTTGACCAAGATGGAAAGTTTATTAAACATCACGATGGTTTGGCTTTTTATACCATGGGTCAGCGTAAAGGCTTGGAGATTGGCGGTGGATTTGGTCAATCGGGTGAGCCTTGGTTTGTAGCTGATAAATGCATTGATAGTAATGAATTGATAGTCGTTCAAGGCGACCATCCGCTACTTTATCATAACACCTTAAACGCCTCCAGTGCTCATTGGATTAATAATCCCCCAAAGTTACCATTGACATGCACAGCTAAAATAAGGTATCGTCAACAATCACAATCTTGCACAATTGTTCAAGAAGAAAATAAGCACTTAAAGATAGTCTTTGAACAGCCTCAACGCGCCATTACTCCAGGGCAGTCCATTGTTTTTTATGACAACGATGTTTGTTTAGGTGGTGCAATTATTGAAACAAGAGAAAATGAGTAAATTAAGAGAACAAACATTGGCCTTAGCCAGCTTATTACAAACAACCACTTTGGTGGATCAACTCGCCTCAACGGGTACTTGTGACAGTCGTGGCAACAAAGTCAGCTTACAAAGTATTGTGACTAACAGCACCAACGTCGAAGAAGTGTTCGTCTCTCCAAAAGACTTATCAACTGGCCTAAATGCACTCAAAGTAGTACTTGGTAAAAAATCCAAAAGTATGCGAAATACTGTTCTTTACGCATTGGCTTTAATCAATCTTGAAAAAAAGCTCATGAAAGACCAAGAGCTCCTCACCAAAATTAGCGATGAAATTAACACAATCAAAGGGCAAGATTTTTTTGAAATTTCTCACTCTAACTCTCTTGCACGCTTAGCCGAACTCTACAAATCAACTTTAGGCGAGCTAAATCCAAGAATCATGGTAAGTGGTGAACAGATTTATTTGTCCAACCAGCACACTGCAAATCATATCAGAGCACTACTATTAGCAGGCATTAGGGCAGTCTCTTTGTGGAAATCACAGGGTGGAAAAACGTGGCAACTACTGATCAACAAGAAAAAAGCACTTAAATTTGTGAATTCTATGGACTTTTAGTGCATAAGACTTTATAATTACGCGTTTTACTATTTTCAAAAATTTTAATACAATGGCTAATTCAGCAAGCTCTAAAAAACGCGCAAAACAAGCAATTAAACGCAACCAGCACAATTCTCAAATTCGTGCAAAAGTTCGTACTTTTATTAAGAAAGTAACGTACGCACTTGAAGCTGGCAACAAAAAAGAAGCTCAAGGTGGTTTTACCATTATGCAAAAAATGATCGACCAATCGGTTAGTAAAGGTTTGATGAATAAAAGTCAAGCGGCCAGAAAAAAATCACGCCTAAACGCGCAAATTAAAGTACTATAAACTCTACGTTTACATTGCTATAATGAAGCCCTCTTTTGAGGGCTTTTTTGATGCACAAATGAAACCAATTAACGAAGAAGACAGGCAGCTATTCAGATCAACCGTTGATGCCAGTGCACCCGCTGACAAAGATGGCGATAATCGTTCAAATAACGCATCAAAAAACCCAGCCTTTACAGCGTACAGTTATATTGTTGATGCCAACCTTGAAGGATCTGAAATTGTTAGTTATGCTCAAAGCGGGGTTTCAACTAAAATTATTAAAAAAATGAAGCAGGGTAACGTTGGTTGCACACCGGTTTTGGATCTGCACGGTCAAACAGTGGTTGAGGCTTGCGAATCCTTGTCTAATTTTATGTATCATCATCAATTTGAGTCCTTTATTCAAATTATCCACGGCAAGGGTTACCACTCTGAAAATGGCATGAGTATTCTAAAAACCCAAGTGGTTAGTTTTTTGAAACAACATCCTCAAGTATTGGCTTTTAATTCTTGCCCCGATAAGGATGGTGGCACAGGTGCGGTTTTTGTCCTACTCAAACAGAATTAACATGTTTAATATTGACGAAATCTACACAGTATCTGACTTTTTGTCACTATGCAATAAGACCATTGAAAATAATATTCCTACTTGCTGGCTACAAGGGGAGATTTCTAATTTGTCGCGCCCTGCTTCTGGGCATTGGTATTTTTCACTCAAGGACAGCCGAGGGCAAATTCGTTGCGCTTTATTTCGACTTAATCAACGTAATATTAAATTCAATCCAGAAAATGGCATGGAGATTTTAGTACGCGCTGCACCCACTTTATACGAAGCTCGTGGCGATTTCCAACTCATTATTCAACATGTCGAGCCAGTCGGCGTTGGGAATCTTAATTTGGCCTTTGAGCAACTCAAAAATAAACTTAAAAAAGAAGGGTTGTTTGATACTATTCACAAAAAATCCTTACCCAAAGAACCTAAAACCATTGGTGTAATTTCTTCATCAAACGGTGCTGTGATTAGAGACATCGTTAAAGTGCTCCATCGTCGCTATCCTTTTGCTGAAGTTTTATTATTTGACTCAATGGTACAAGGTGAAGGCTCAGCAGAAAGACTGGCAACAGCTGTACAGATGGCCGATGAGTCAAATCGTTGCGATGTGCTAATCATTGCACGAGGTGGTGGATCTTTAGAAGACTTATGGGCTTTTAATGAAGAAGTGTTAGCTAGAGCTATATTTATGGTTAAAACGCCACTTATCAGTGCTGTAGGGCATGAAACCGATACTACCATTGCAGATTTTGTTAGTGATGTACGCGCACCTACTCCCAGCGCTGCTGCAATGATGGCCACGCCTGATCGACTGGAACTACTCTCAAATACCGATAAACTCTACCTTCAATTACGCCAATTCAGCAAGCAAAAGCTTACTCTGTACAAACACCAGATTAACCAACTAAAAGCAAGGATACCAACTCCGAGTAAGCAGCTTTATTTGTTTTCACAACAACTGGATTATTTTACTTTTCGTTTGAGCCATCAAACCAAAACCATTGTTGGTTTAAATCGAGGGAAACTTACTACCTTGTTTGAGCAATTAAAACAACACTCACCCATTGCCAATATTCAGCATAAAAAAGAAATAAATGCACTTTCAAAACAACAACTGACGCAACAAATTTATCATCTTGTTGGTCAAAATAATAGTGCATTGCATGCTTTAAGTGAACGATTAGAACAATCCATCAATGCACTCGTTGAATCACAAAAAAATAAACTATCTTCTTGCATCATTGGACTAAATCACCTTTCACCACTTAACACTTTGTCACGCGGTTACAGCATCACCAGTACCGATAATAATCAGGTTTTATTGTCTAAAAACACCGTTAAAATAGGAAGCTCAATCACCACACAACTTGCCGATGGCAAAATTTATTCAAAGGTTAGTAAAATTGAAAATAATTAGTTTTTTATTGCTCTTATCTCCCACACTAGCACTGGCAAGCGTGCCTATAAAAAATACCTCCATACCAGGTGGCATTGCTGTGATTGATTTTGAAACCAATCATTCAAACCCAAAAGGCTATTACAGTAATGTTCCTCTTTATTTACAGCGAGTCAAAAACCAACACTGGCAAGCTCTAGTTGGTATTCCGCTATTAACAAAACCAGGTAAAAAGGAAATTACAATTAAAGATTTTTCGAGTAGAAACTTTGAATTCGAAGTAAGAGATTACTCTTACACTGAACAACACATCACTCTCAAAGGCAAGAAAAAAAAATACGTCAACCCTAACGCAGCGCACATGGGTAGAATCAAAAAAGAGCGTCCCTTATTATCGGATGCCAGGAAAGTATTTTCCGATGCGGCGCTGTCTTTTGGTTTGTTCGATCGTCCTGTTGATGGAGTCACTACCAGTCCTTTTGGACTCAAGCGCTTTTACAACGGCGAAGCACGCCGACCACACACAGGGCTAGACTTTGCTGGTGATGTTGGTACTCCTATCAAAGCACCGGCTGATGGAAAAATCATCTTAACAGGAGATTTCTTTTTTAATGGCAATGGTGTTTTTATCGATCATGGGCAAGGCTTAGTTAGTGTCTATATTCACATGAATAAACGATTGGTTGAACCAGGACAACTGGTTAAGCAAGGAGACATTATTGGCACCATTGGTCAGACGGGTAGAACAACGGGGCCTCACCTTCATTGGGTCGTTTACCTTAATCAAACGGCCGTGAATCCTAATTTATTACTGGGCAACAAATAATGCAATCCGATGTATCTTTTTTAAGAAGATTAGGGGCCATCTCTTACGATACCTTCTTAGTATTTTCTTTAGTTTTTTTTATTGTGGGAGTGATTATTATCACAGTGTTTAAAAATCAAGCACAAATCAGTGAAATGCTTTTTTACACTGTTACCCTGCCAGCTACTTATTTTTATTTTTCACTCTCTTGGACAAAGGGGCGACAAACTTTAGGCATGAAAGCTTGGAAATTTCAAGTGGTTCAGAAAAACGGCAAGAACATTACTCAAAAACAAGCATTAATTCGATTTATATTGGCCATTATCGGCATTATTTCTCTATCTCAACTGTTTAATAAAGACAATCTTGCGCTTCATGATCAGCTCTCTAAGACGATTTTGATTAAAAATTAACATTCATCAATTTCTCATTATAAAAACCTGTGCTATAATGCGGTTATTATTTTAAAAAACAGGGGAATAAAATGAGTTCAACGGTTGATAACAGCGCTACAAAAGGCCATATTTTACTATTAAGCACCTTAGTTGTAACTTTGGTAGCGCCATTAGCATTAATTTTACTGTCTTACATGGAAATCATATCAGGCACAGCAGAATACATTTCATCGGTTGCGGTAGTTGCGTCAATGATCTACATCATCGGTGGCACTATCTGGATGGCAACTCAAGATAAAAAAGACGGCGAACATCTCGCTGACGGTTAATTTTCTACCTTTTAAAGTTGAAAAGTCAAACAAAAAAGCCAAGTAAATTATTTGGCTTTTTTTATGATTACTGGATCACCATTATTCTTTTGGTGATTTTAACAACACTCATTCGTCAAAATTTCTACATTAATGATTTCCCAATGGTTCTGCACGAACGGCAACGAGTCATAGAGCAAAACGTTGTTCTTAATCAAGCGCTAGAAAATAAAAATCAATCATTAACCATCGAGCTAAACTCTGAATTAGAGCCTAATATGGAAATTTTAGAGTCCCAAGCGCGCTACCGATTTGGCTTGATTAAAGATGGTGAAAAATACTATCAAATTAGTAAAGCTGTTCAAGATCAAAATGTAAAACCTTAAGTCTTACTTTATGGCGCATTGTCCGGGCTTGGGTATAATGAAAATCTATCTTATCTTTTTTTAAATTTTATTGATGTTAACCGATCGTTACTACTTAATCGTACCTGCAAGTGGTATCGGTACGCGCATGAAATCAGATCTTCCTAAACAATATTTAAAACTGAATAATGGCCTTAGTGTGCTTGACCAAACGCTAAAAACATTACTGAATATTGAACAAATTAAGGGCTGTGTTGTTGCAATCTCAAATAAAGACACTTGGTTTGAAAAATCTAAATTTTATAATCACCCAAAACTCTTAGCAAAAGTCACGGGTGGAAAAGAGCGTTTTCACTCAGTAATTTGTGCACTGAATGCCCTTAAACCCTTTGTTAATAACAATGACTGGATACTGGTTCATGATGCAGCCAGGCCATGTATTAATGCCGAAGAAGTTGTAACTTTAATGAGTGAGCTTAAAAATCATTCTAATGGTGGATTGTTAGCAACTCCAGTCATCGATACAATTAAACAAGCCACTAATCGTATCGTAGAAACAACACTGGACCGATCTAAACTTTGGCAAGCGCAAACACCACAAATGTATCGTTTTGGTGTATTATCAAAATCCTTAGAAAAGGTGATAAAAGATAATCTAAACATTACTGATGAAGCTAGTGCCATTGAACTTTTAGAACTTGAATCCGTCATTATCCCTTCAAGCAAAAGCAACATTAAAATCACCACTCCGGAAGACTTAAAATTAGCAAATTTTTACCTGGGCTCGCAATGAAAATAAAAACAGGCATAGGGCAAGATTCACACGCCTTTGAAACGCAAACTAAAAAATCATTGATATTAGGTGGTGTTACTTTTGACCATCCTCAAGGGCTAAAGGGCAATAGTGACGCTGATGTGATTTTGCATTCATTGACTAATGCTGTTTCATCAATTACAACTAAAAATATTTTAGGCGCTAAAGCCGATGAACTTTGCCAACAAGGCATTACTGACAGTAGTGAGTATCTAAAATTAGCACTTAATGATCTTAATGATTGGAAGATTGATCACATTGCCATCTCGATTGAATGTTCAGTGCCAAAAATATCACCACAAATGCAAGCACTCAGATCAAATATTGCTAATTTAACCGGTACTGATATTAATAACATTGGCATTACAGCAACAACAGGTGAAGGTTTAACGGCTTTTGGCAGAGGCGAAGGCATTCAAGTATTCAGCATTATTACTGTCAGTAAAACGTGAATAATTCAGGCTTTATTTCCAGTTCTAGAATTCGTAATATTCATTTTATTGGTATTGGTGGCTCTGGCATGAGTGGCATTGCCGAGGTCTTAAAAAATTTAGGATACAATATTTCTGGCTCTGATACGGCAAGATCTAAAACTACACAAAGACTGGAAAAACTCGGTTGTAAGATTGCGTATCAACATCAAAGTGATCACGTTATTAATTCGCAGGCCGTCGTGGTATCAAGTGCCATTGATGAAAAAAATCCTGAACTCGTCAAGGCACGTGAGCTCAATATTCCTATCGTTCCAAGAGCAGAAATGCTATCAGAGCTCATGCGTTTTAGATTTGGAATTGCAGTGGCAGGCACTCATGGAAAAACCACCACCACCAGTTTGATTGCTCACATTTTAAGCGAAGCACGGCTCGACCCAACTTACATCATTGGTGGCATACTTAATTCCAGTGGCATTAATGCTAAACTGGGTGAAAGCGACTACCTCATTGCTGAGGCCGATGAAAGCGATGCATCGTTCCTGCACTTGCAACCCATGCTCAGTGTAATTACCAACATCGACCAAGATCACATGAGTACTTACGGGAACGACTACCAAAATCTAAAAGATGCCTTTGTTAGTTTTACTTCTAATTTGCCTTTTTACGGTGCCTGCGTTCTGTGCATGGACGACGTCGGTGCAACGGATATAATGAATAATATTCATCGACCTTTAATTACTTATGGCTTTGATTCTAAAGTAGACATACGGGCAAAAAACATTAAGCAACATGGCATGCAAATGCATTTTGATGTGGTTTGTGATAAATACAACAAACCCTTTTCGGTTGAATTAAACCTAATTGGAAAGCACAATATTTTAAATACACTAGCTGCTATTGCGATTGCTTGTGAACTCAAAATTAAAGTCAGTGCCATCCAAAGCGCACTCAACAATTTCTCGGGTGTGGCTCGCCGACTAGAGCACCATGGCACGCTAAATATTAACAATAAGCAAGTATTATTGTTCGATGATTACGGTCATCATCCCAATGAGATCAATGCGGTGTTTGAGAGCTTACAAAACACTTATCCAAACAAGCGTCTGGTGGTTATTTTTCAGCCTCATCGTTACACCCGAACACGTGACTTGTTTGATGACTTTTCCCGAGTTTTATCCAAAGCAGATGCCTTGATATTATTAGAGATATACCCTGCCAACGAACTAAGTATTGCTCGTATTAATTCCAGTTCACTGGCCAGTGCGATTCGAAAGCGTTCATCGCTCGATCCTGTTGTAATTAAAAATAGCAAAGAAATTTTAACTGTATTACCTAATATTATTAAAAATAATGACGTTGTACTCACACTAGGTGCTGGAGACGTTCACACTCTTGTAGGATTATTAGCCGATAAATATGCTCACTCATAACGAGCCTATGAGTGAGCATTGCTCATTTAGATCTGGTGGACTAGCACAAGATTTTTTTATTCCTGAATCTGTTAATGACTTATCTAAATTTTTAAAAAATAATCAAAAATCCATACTAATATTAGGCTTAGGCAGTAACTTACTGGTGCGCGATCGTGGCTTTGACGGAGTAGTGATTAAGCTGAATAATTTCAAAACACTGAGCATGAAAAACTCCATCATCGAAATTGGTGCTGGCGTTACATTGGCAAAAATTGCTCGATTTTGTGAAACTCAAAAACTCAACGGTGGTGAATTCTTAAGTGCCATCCCTGGTAGTCTAGGTGGTGCATTAGCAATGAATGCGGGTGCCTTTGGTAGTGAGATTTGGGATTTCGTTCATAGCGTCACCACCATGAACTTGTCCGGAGAAATTTTCAATCGATCAAAAAATGATTTTGAAATTGACTATCGGAAAATCATTGCTAAAAATAATGATGAATATTTCATTGGTGCAAACCTAAAGTTCGATCGAACCACTAAACAACACAACATTAAGCAACTCTTGGAAAAACGCAATCAATTGCAACCCATCGGACTTCCTAGTTGCGGCAGTGTGTTTAAAAACCCTGCTGATCAATACGCTGCTGAGTTAATTGAAAAAAGCAATCTTAAGGGTTTTTGCATTGGTGGTGCTTGTATCTCTGAAAAACACGCAAACTTTATTATCAATCAAACCGATGCCTCTGCCACGGACATTGAAAATCTAATTTTCTACATTCAGAAAACCGTAAAATCCAAGTTTGGTGTTGATTTAGAAATGGAAGTGAGAATTATATGATTGCCGTATTGATGGGTGGAAATTCAGCAGAACGAGAAGTTTCATTAGAAAGTGGTGAGGCTGTATACATCGCTTTAAAAACCCAGAATATCAAATGCTTTAAGTTTGACTGGAACGGCGATAATTTGGCCGACTTATGGTCAAAAAAATTTGATCAGGCTTTTATTGTTCTGCATGGTCGCGGCGGTGAAGACGGTTTTATTCAAAAAAAATTAGAAGACAGAAACATTACTTACACAGGTTCTGATTCCAGATCTTCTAAAAATTGCATGAACAAAACCACCACCAAAACAATTTGGAAGGAAAATGATTTACCATTAGCCCCTTCGGTTGTTAGCAATGCCAACGAACCCATTCCCAGCATTACTTTTCCCCTTCCTTGGGCAGTTAAACCAACACTGGAAGGCTCTAGTATTGGCATCAGTAAAGTAACTGACCAATCACAACTCAATGAAGCATTGGCATTGGCTTGGAAATACGATCAAAATGCACTGATTGAACGCTGGATTGAAGGCGATGAATACACCGTTTCCATACTCAATAATAAAGCATTGCCGGCTATTAAGATCATTGTTAATCGTGGATTTTATGATTATAAATCAAAATATCACAGTGATGACACTCAGTATTTATGCCCCTGTGGTCTGCCTGAAACTGACGAAAAACACTTACAATCGATTGCTTTAAGAGCTTTTAAAGCGATGAATGCTAGCAACTGGGGGCGAGTCGATTTCATTATTGATAAAAACCAGAAAATTTATCTATTGGAGATTAATACCGTTCCTGGCATGACTTCGCATTCACTAGTACCCATGGCAGCAAAAGCAGAAGGCATTAGCTTTGATGAATTAGTATTAAATATTCTTAATGATTAAAAGAACTCGCAACAACAAAACGTTTACTCGAAAAAATAAACGTAAAAAAACCCTTTGGGAGTTGTTAATGCCCATTGCAAAAACACTGCCTTTTTTTGCCGTACTAATATTTGTAGTGGTAGCCGTATTAAGGTCTAATCCTACTGAATTTTTAGATGTTGATATCAGCTGGAACATCGATGAGAATTCAATACTGACTCAAGAGAAGTTACTCAAAAAAATCCAACCGCTAATCAAGGATAAATACCAACTCGACTTACATGAGATTAAACAAACCCTTGAACAAGAGCCTTGGGTTGCTCAGGCAAACATCAAACGCCTATTTTGGAACTCTATTCGTATAACCATTGAAGAACAGCAAATTACAATGCGCTGGAAAAATAAAAAAGATTGCAAACCTAAAAAAACCAATAATTTACCTTGTTTTGGTTATGTATCAAATAATGGGGAATTATTCACTCCAAAAAAACCAGTGAAATCTAATGCCGTTTGGATGATTTCAGGCGGGGAAAAAGAAACCATTACTCAGTTGTATCGGGATTACAAACACTACCAAGCGTTGATTGAGCCAATGAAAATCAAATCAATTTCAAGGACCAATATTGATCAATTAGTTATTGAACCTAATATCAAGGTTATTCTTGGGTATCAAATGCAAAATGAAAGGCTAGCCAACTTTAAAAAGTCTTACATGATGCATCGAAAAAAAACCTCAAGAGTTGAACAAGCTACCTTTGATATGCGTTACCCAAAAGGATTTACGCTGAGTTATTAGTCTCAACTAATTGGTAACACAGTGCAAGTGTGACCAATGTCCAATAAAAAACAATTACTCTAACGATCCATTCTAGTGTTGAATCTAGTCCGACAACATCAGCAAGTGCGGCAAATAACATTGTGATCAATGCTGGCAAAATTACTTGTAAAAAGAACAAATTCAAATGCGTGGGAAATGACAAACTCCATTTGTATTTTGATGGCTGATTAAGGGCGATGTTAATAAAATTAAGCGTGATGGGTATGAGTAAAAAATACATAACCAATTGCAGAAACGCCAATTTTGTGAGCATTACTGGAATCATGGTTGCCAATCCAATAAACAACGTTAACCCTACAAATCGAACGATCTGATTAAAATTTAAAATAAATGTTAAACCAGAAACAACCTTTTCCCCTGACATCACTAAACGATACATATTGATTGACAGGGTTAAGTAACCGTAGAAAAACAACACAAGGTAAATCATCATGTTCTGGGGCAGTTGAACATCGGTCACTTCGCCACCATTAAAAATTTGCTCCATCAATGATAACAAATCAGGCAATATCAATAAAAATGGGGTGGAAATAAGTGCTGGAAAAATAGAGATTTCCAAAATTTTCTTCCAGTGCGTTAATGCAAAAGCAAAACCAGCTAAAATAATTTTATTAATGGGTAATACATTCATGGTCTTATTTCATTTTAGAGTTAATCACATTGACAATAATTTTTAGTTTCTGCCCTATTTGCAATGGTTTTTTATCATTAAGATTATTCCACAATTTAAGATCACTCACACTCACTTTAAATTTAGCGGCAATGGTTGATAAGTTATCGCCACTTCTAATACGATAAGTAACCTTTCTATTAATGTCGATACCGGTATTAATCACTTTTGACAAATCATCTGACTTTGCTACCGATGAACGCCAGATAACTAGTTTTTTTCCTACTTTAAGCGGCTTAGTACGCGACAAGTGATTCCACTTAATAATAGAGTTTATATGGGTATCGTATTTTTTTGAAATTTTCCATAAACTATCCCCGCTTTTAACCGTGTGAATTACCTTAAAACCTTTTTTCTCAGCATTCATTCTACGTTTTTCTCGTTGCACTTCAGATAACGAGTAATAATTTTCAGATTTTTGTGCAATTGGTACAATTAAATACTCACCCACCTTAATAACATTAGAACTCAAGTCATTCACACTTTTAATTTGATCAATAGTGGTTTTAAATTTATTGGATAAATAGCCTAAACTTTCGCCTGATTTAACTTTGTGTCGCAACCAACGCATCCTTCCTTCTTTTGGATGAGCATTTAGTTTTTTTTCAAATTTTGGAATGACATCAATAGGCAATAACATTGTGTACGATCCCGTGCTTGGTGTTGCCCAGCGCTTTAAACCAGGATTCAGTGAATACAATTCATCCGAATCTAGGCCTGTCCACTCTAAGATAAGCGCCAAATCAAATTGTGAATTAAGTGTAACCGGACGTACTTGCGGCTGATTATCAATCGGAGTGACGCTTTGATTGTACAAACTAGGATTTTTAATTAGCTCTGCAACGGCTAGTAATCGTGGCACATAACCTTTGGTTTCAGTTGGTAAATCCAAATGCCAAAAATCTGCTTTCTTACCCAATCTTTTATTTTTACGAACTGCTTTTTGAACTCGACCAGGTCCAGAATTGTACGCTGCAATAGCTAAAAGCCAATCACCTTTAAAAAGTTTATTTAAATTTTTCAGATACTTAACTGCTGCTTTAGTTGAGGCAAGTACATCACGTTTGCCGTCGTACCACCAATTGTCTTTCAGACCATAAAGTTTACCTGTGGATGGGATAAATTGCCATAAACCAGATGCTGTACCGTGCGAATAAGAAAAAGGATAATAAGCCGATTCTACAATGGGTAATAGTGCAATCTCAATCGGAAGGCCGGCTTTTTCAACTTCTTTGGTCACCAAATACAGATACGGTGTTGCTCTTTTAGTAACGCGCGTTAAGTAATCAGGATTTTTCTTAAACCAATCAATGTGCCAGAATAATTTCTTTTGATTGGGTGCACTTAACGTGTAACGATTAATAATATATTGCCACAAATCTTTCTCAATAACAACCTGTTTAGTTTCAATACCAGGTCTTGAAACGGACTCATTAATATCAGCTTTAGACGAATTAATGCTTCCTTGCGAAGTGCAAGAACTGACACTCAGCGATAGAATAAAAAGATAAACTATCCGTTTTAAGATTTTGAACCACCTGCACATTTTGGAGAATCGGGTGCGCCATTTTTAATAACCCATTCATCTGGAGTATAAGTGTGCATAGCCAATGCATGAATATGACTCAACTCTTCTTTAAACAGTTGATTAACAAAACGATGCCGATCAATGAGTTTTAAATCAGAAAAATAATCACTCACAACCACCAACTTAAAGTGAGATTCGCTAGCTGGTCCAGAATGATTGTGCGACTCGTTGATCACTTCAAGGTGTGTCGGATTGAGCGAAATTTCTAATTGCTGCGTTAGGTGTTGTTGCATGTCTCTCATCATTATCCTCCTGAAAAAGCAAATTCAAAAGCGTCCGAAAAAAAGTTGTCCTTAATCATGCCTTGGTCTAAAAAAGTATCGGCAGCAGCTTTAACCATGGTTGGCGGTCCACAAGCATACACTTCATAGCCAGTTAAATCATCAAAATCGACCAAAACACTTTCATGTACAAAACCTGTCCTGCCTTTCCATTGTTCATTTGGTTCGGACAATACTGGCACAAAATGAATATTATTGTATTCATTTACCCATTGTTGCGGCAAGTTCATGTACAGATCTACTTCATCCCTCACACCCCAGTATATATAAATTTGACGTTTTAAATTGATCTCAATGGCATGCTCAACAATGGCTTTTATCGGACCAAAACCTGTACCGCCAGCCACCAAAATCACTGGTTTTTTACTGTCTTCTTTGAAATAAAAAGTACCTTTTGGGCCTTCAAGTCTAAGCAATGCTTTTTCTTTTAATTCATTAAACAAAAAATTAGTGAATTTACCACCTTCAACCAAACGTATATGCAGCTCAATCAAGCTTGAATTAACCGGTGCATTGGCAATGGAAAAAGCGCGTGGGTCAAAATCAGGATGAATTAAATCAATGTATTGCCCCGCTAGATACTGCAAGGACTCATCACCAGGAATTTTTAAAAATACTTGCACCACATCATGATTAAGGCGATTAATACTCTGCACTTTACAAGGCAATGTTCTCACTTCAATGTCGGCCACGCTGTCTAATTCAGCCACCACTAATGAAACGTCTGTTGTTGCCTTACATTGACAAAGTAAAACCATATTGTCAGCAATTTCTTCTGGAGTGATGCCACTTGGGATTTCACCCTCGTAACTTACTTCACCCTCAATAATGGTGGCTACACACTTGCCACAAGCGCCTTTTTGACAACCGTAAGGGAAATTTAAACCATGAGCCAATGCATCATCTAAAATACTGCTATGGCCATCGGTTTGAAAAGTTTTTCCGCTGACTTGATTTTCAATTGTAAACATGCGTTTTTACCTAATAAATTTAGTGCTCACATTATAATGCAGGTTATATCAACAAATGCTTAGTAATTAAAAGCTCTTTATGATGGTTTCAACAGACAAAACAGTATTGTTTTTAATGGGTCCAACGGCCTCGGGTAAAACCGATTTCGCCATTGAACTGGCCCAACATTTTAGTGCACGCTTAATCAGTGTAGATTCCGCATTAATATACAAAGACATGGATATTGGCACTGCAAAACCTGATGCCAATACATTAAAAAAATACCCGCATCATTTAATTAACATCTGCAAGCCTGAGCAGTCTTATTCTGCGCACGACTTTGTGCTCGATGCTAAAGCACAAATCGAGACTGCTTTTGACCATCATCAACTACCCATACTCGTCGGTGGTACTTCATTTTATTTCAATGCACTCGAGCACGGTTTATCCAATTTACCAGAATCCACAAGTGCATCAAGACAGAAATTTAACCAACTTTTGCAAGACAAAGGCTCTGCTAAGTTGCATCAAGATTTAGCTAAAATTGATGAAAAAGCTGCTTTAAGAATTCACCCTAACGATTCTCAAAGAGTAACTCGTGCATTAGAAGTGTTCGACTTAAGTGGTAAAACACTTAGCGAATTGCAAGGTAATAAAAAACCAAGCATCAATTATCCAATTAAAAAAATAATTCTTATGCCGGAGCGCAGTGAACTCCATCAGCGTATCGAGGCGCGTTTTTTATCAATGATGGATAACGGATTTTTGGATGAAGTTAAACACCTAAAACAAAATCCAAATCTAAACGAAGACCTGCCCTCAATACGTTGCGTGGGTTACCGACAAGCCTGGCAGTATTTAAACGGGGAAATGGATAAACCCAGCATGATTGAAAGAGCCATTATTGCCACACGCCAATTGTGCAAACACCAAAGTACTTGGCTAAATGCAGAAAAAGACGCGTTAATTATGACTAAACCGGATGTAAAAAAAGCCGTAGAATTTATTCAAGACAACTCAAAAACTTGATCTTTAAAGGCTTGTCCACGCTCTTCAAAATTGGCAAACATATCAAAACTCGCGCAAGCAGGTGAAAGCACAATAACCCCATCATTCAGCATCCCACTGGCCAGATTAACGGCCTCTGACATTGTCTGTGCATAACTAACTTGAGGCCGATTAAGGCTCTGACCAAAATCAGCAGCACTTTGACCAATCAACACCACACCAAAAACATTTTCATCAATAAGCTTAAACATTACTGAATAATCCTCTTCTTTAGCAATACCACCTGCAATCAAAACAATGTTTTCATGTTTATCAATCAGTGCTTTAAGTGCTTGTATGGTTGAAATCGAATTTGTGGCTTTTGAATCGTTGTAATAGTCGACGCCTTGTTTTTTAGCCACCCACTCAAGTCTGTGCTCTAAGCCTTTAAAATTTTTAATGCTTTGCGCCATCAGTTCAACGCTCAAACCAATTTGATCGCCCAATGCCAACGCTGCCAACATATTGGCCACATTGTGCTCGCCAATGAGTTGCATCTCGCTCACGCTCATCACCACGTCATCGCCTTTAATAAGATAGCAACTGCCATGACAAGTGACCGTACCAAAATCATCGGCACGTTTAGGCATATCAATACCAAAATGTTTGGCGTTATTTTTCTTAGGAACAATTACCTCATCAAGGTTTACCACCAAATCTTGGCAATACCGATACAAGCTAAGTTTTGAATCCGTGTAATCATCAAAGCTGTCATATCGATCAAGATGGTCAGGAGTAATGTTAAGCACTACACCCGTTAACAGTTTTAATTGATTGGTGTAATCCAACTGATAACTCGACAATTCCAAGACGTAATAATCAATCTGGTCGTCCAAACAATCCAGCGCAGGTTTGCCAATATTGCCCCCCACAGCAACTTTTTTATCACTATTGGTAATCATATCTCCCAACAGTTGGGTCACGGTTGATTTACCATTAGAGCCAGTAATACCAATAACGGGAGCTTTAACAAATCTTGAAAATAACTCAATATCACTCACCACTGGAATGTTTTTATCACGGGCCCAAATAACAATGGATTGCGTTTGCGCAATGCCAGGGCTGATAAAAACTTCATCAACATCAGCTAGAAGCGCCTGTTTCCAATCGCCCAGTACGGGAATTGAACCAGGAAACTCTTCAACGTAATCATCCAACATCGGAGGGTTTAACCGACTATCAGCCAGTCGGTAAGCAATGTGTTGTTTTGACAAAAAGCGAGCAATGGACAAACCCGTATCGCCAAGACCTAAAACCAGTTTCATACTTTTATTTAATTTTCGGTATAAAATAGAGGTATTTTACACTTATACAACATAGGAAAAAATTATGAACACAAATGTTAAAGTTGCATCGCGCGGCATTGTTATCAACAGCGTACTAAGAAACACGTACCAACTACTGTCCGCAACACTGTTATTCAGCGGTTTAATGGCTTATTTATCAATGTCGTTACAGTTGCCACACTTTGGTTTCTTAATCACTCTAGGTGGTTATTTTGGCCTGTTGTATTTAACCCATAAATTTAAAAATTCAGCCGGTGGTATTTTGGCTGTATTTGCCCTAACTGGCTTTATGGGTTTAACCCTAGGCCCAATCATTGGTAGTTACACCGCGGCTTTTTCTAATGGCTCTGAATTAGTCGCCATGGCAATGACGGGTACGGGCGTTATCTTCTTATCTTTGTCTTTTTATGCATTGGTTTCTGGCAGAGATTTTAGCTTCATGTCAGGCTTTTTAATGGCTGGCATCATTGTGGCATTTTTAGCCGGTATTGCCGCTTATTTCTTTGCCATTCCAGCTTTATCATTAACAGTATCAGCTGCCTTTGTACTGCTCATGAGTGGTTTAATTTTATTTGAAACATCCAACATTATCCATGGCGGTGAAACCAACTACATCATGGCAACGGTAACGTTATTTGTTTCAATCTATAATTTATTCCTTAGTCTCCTACATTTATTAGGCGCATTCTCTGGCGAGGATTAAAAACCCAAACCTTAGCGTGAAAAATGATAGATAACGAAGGTTATAGGGCCAATGTTGGCATTGTTATTACCAATGACAAACAGCAAATACTCCTAGCCAAACGGTACCAGCAAGACGCCTGGCAATTGCCTCAAGGTGGTATTGACAAAAATGAAACAGAGCTTGAAGCTTTATTTCGAGAGCTTGATGAAGAAGTAGGTCTGTCTTCTAAACACGTTGAAGTCATTGCCAAAACACCCAAATGGCTACGCTATGATCTGCCCGAACACCATATCAGACGCAGACAAAAGCCTTTATGCGTTGGTCAAAAACAAGTTTGGTTTTTATTAAAACTCACTTGTGATGAAAGCAATATTAAATTAGATACCCACTCTGACATTGAATTTGATGATTGGGAATGGGTTGATTATTGGCACCCTATTGAACAAGTGATCGACTTTAAAAAACCCATTTATGAAGACATGTTAAAAGCTTTAGCGCCCATTCTTTTTAACAATCAACATAGCATCCCTCCTCAATACTCTCGCCCGCTTAAATGCTCCGCCATTGCATTGGCTGAATAAGCTTAGCTGGCCAAGTCCCTATTGGTATAATTTGAGCCTTTATTATCTAAAGATTGGAATTTAAATTGTGAATATTGGGATTTTAGGTTTGGGCACCGTTGGTGGTGGTGTTGTCAATGTTTTAACAAAAAATCAAGTAGAAATTACCCGTCGTAGTGGCACAACTATTAAAGTAACGCATGCGGCCGTTAGAGACATTAATCAAAAACGAATTTGCCCAACCGACAATCTTGAGCTTACTCAAGATCCGTTCACAATCATCAATAACAAAAATATTGACATTGTCTTAGAGCTCATGGGTGGCACGGGTCTGGCTAAAGACCTGGTAGAACAAGCCATCAAAAATGGCAAGCACGTCATTACCGCTAACAAAGCATTAATTGCCATGCATGGCAATGAATTACTTGCCCTTGCAAAAGCAAACAACGTTCATTTATTATTTGAAGCGGCGGTTGCTGGTGGCATTCCAATTCTCAAATCATTAGAACAAGGCTTAAGTGCCAATCAAATTGAAATGATAGCCGGCATTATTAATGGTACAGGCAATTTTATTCTTACTGAAATGCGAGACAAAGGTAGAGATTTTGACGATGTTTTAAAAGAAGCACAAGCATTGGGTTATGCTGAAGCTGACCCAACCTTTGACGTTGAAGGCATTGATGCAGCACATAAATTGGCCATCCTAGCCTCAATTGCATTTGGTTGTGAATTACAGTTTGACAAAGTTTCTACTGAGGGAATATCTAAAATCCAAGGTGAGGATGTTGCTTTTGCCACCGAACTCGGCTATTCCATCAAACACTTAGGCATTGCCAAAAAAATAGATGGAAAAATACAAATGCGTGTACACCCTACACTCATTCCCAAAACAAGACTTTTAGCTAATGTCGACGGTGTTATGAATGCCGTATTGGTTAAAGGCAATGCGGTTGGTCCTACGCTTTACTACGGAGCTGGCGCGGGTGATGAGGCTACTGCCAGTGCTGTGATTGCAGATTTAATCGACATCATTAAAGGCACCATTAGCGACGATGTACTAGGTTGGCAATCATTCGAAGTAATACCGCACCAAGGTAAGAATGAAATTGAAAGTATTTTTTACCTGCGCTTATTAGCCTCCGACGAGCCGGGTGTGTTATCTGATATTACCGCCACTTTAGCCGATCACAACATCAGCGTAGAGGCTGTTATACAAAAGCAAATTGATGCACAAAACAATGCGCACATTGCTATTATTACTAACAACGTAAAAACCAGTGAATTAAACATGGCAGTTAAGGAGATTCAAAAAAATAATTTTATCCAAGAAACTGTTAAAATTATTCATGTAGAAACCTTGGATTAAAAAAAATAAGGAAAAAAATATAATGATGAGATACACCGGCCTAATTGAAAATTACAAAGACAGGCTTCCTGTCAGTGAAAGCACTCGCATAATCAGCTTAGGCGAAGGCAATACCCCACTAATTCGCCTGGATAACATTCCACGTGAAATGGGCAAAGCCGTTGATATTTACGTCAAATACGAAGGCTTAAATCCAACCGGATCGTTTAAAGACCGTGGCATGACCATGGCCGTTACAAAAGCCGTTGAAGCTGGCTCAAAAGCCATTATTTGTGCCTCAACGGGAAACACTTCTGCCTCAGCAGCGGCTTATGCGGCTCGTGCTGGTATTAAAGCTTTTGTGCTAATCCCAGAAGGAAAAATTGCCCTTGGAAAACTAGCACAAGCCATGATCCATGGTGCAGTTATCATTCAAATCAAAGGTAACTTTGATGATGGAATGCGTCTTGTAAAAGAAGTGGCAGACCATGCGCCCGTATCAATCGTTAATTCCATCAACCCTTACCGCTTGCAAGGGCAAAAAACCGCCGCCTTTGAAATTATAGAAGAGTTAGGTTTTGCTCCAGACTATCATTGCCTACCCGTAGGTAACGCTGGTAATATTTCTGCGCATTGGATGGGTTACACTGAATATAAAGAATATGGCAAGGTAAACAACACACCTAAAATGCTTGGCTATCAAGCCGCAGGTGCTGCACCATTCATTAAGGGCTCCATGATTGATGACCCTGATACTATTGCTACTGCAATCCGCATTGGCCATCCTCAAAGTTGGGATCTGGCTTGGAATGTACAAAAAGAATCGGGTGGCTGGTTTGACTCACTAACCGACGAAGAGATTTTAGCGGCACAAAAATTACTCACTGAAAAAGAAGGTATTTTCTGTGAACCTGCTTCAGCAGCCTCAATAGCAGGTGCTATGCGTGACATTAAAAGCGGTAAAATCGAAGAAGGTTCAAAAGTAGTTTGCACCTTAACGGGCCATGGCTTAAAAGACCCTGATACAGCGATTTCACAATGCAAAGATGAGATGATTAACATCAATCCAGTCATGGATGAAGTAAGAGATGCAATTTTAAACAACATGTAATTTCTCTAAGTTTTGCTTAGAGGGTTTTAACTAAAGGAGTGCCGTGAATTATAAAACCATTGATGAAACCATTGGTAACACGCCTTTAGTCAAACTGCAAAGGTTAAATCCTAATCCATCCAACACTATTTTACTAAAACTCGAGGGTAACAACCCTGCTGGTTCTGTCAAAGATCGTGCCGCGTTTAATATGATTACTCAAGCCGAGGCACGTGGTGAAATCACACCCAAAGATGTACTAATTGAGGCCACTAGTGGTAATACAGGTATTGCACTCGCAATGGTAGCAGCCATTAAAGGCTATACAATAATTCTCATCATGCCCGATAACCTCTCTCAAGAACGCAGAGATGCAATGGCCGCCTATGGTGCAGACCTAATTTTAGTCACTGAAGAACAAGGAATGGAAGGTGCACGTGATTTGGCTGATAAAATGGAAAAAGAAGGCAAAGGAAAACAGCTCAATCAATTTTCCAATCAAGACAACACTAATTCCCATATCAACACAACCGCAGAAGAGATATGGAAAGACACCAATGGTGAAATTACTCATTTCGTTTCAGCCATGGGTACTACTGGTACTATCATGGGAGTTTCTACTAGCCTAAAAACAAAGAACCCAGACATTCAAATCATTGGCATACAACCCGAAGATGGCGCTCAAATTGCTGGTATTCGTCGCTGGCCAGAAGAATACTTACCTAAAATTTTTGACGCCTCCAAAGTAGACTCAACCATTGACGTGTCTCAAGCCGTTGCCGAACAAACCATGCGTGAACTGGCAACACAAGAAGGGATTTTTGCAGGTGTATCAAGTGGTGGTGCTGTTGCCGTAGCAATGGAATTATCAAAAAAATTGGATAACGCCACCATCGTAACCATTGTTTGCGACCGTGGAGATCGCTATCTATCAACAGGGTTATTTTCTCAATAAAGCGTGAAAAGATTCGTCCTACACCAACTACCTAACGAGCCAAAAACCTATTTATCCTTACTACTTGCTAGCTTAGCTTCGGTGGTAGTCATTACTTTCTTTTTACAAACCAGTGATTATGCGCAACACTTATTTAAGAGTATTGTGGCTGATAAGCCTTATTTAAGCCTTTTAATTACGCCCATTGTTTTTGTTCTTATTGTTTATATTGCTAAATATTTTTGTCATTATGTGCAAGGCAGTGGCATTCCACAGCTGATTGCAGCCACTGATTCTCGTAACAAAAACATTCGTTCAAGGCTGCTCTCCTTCCGAGTAGCACTCGGAAAAATCACCTTCATCTTTTTAGGCATGTTGGGTGGTGCGCCCATTGGCATCGAGGGGCCAAGTATTCACATTGGTGGTTCCATTTTTTATGGGTTCAACCGTTTTATCAAACTCAAACGCAAACTGCTTATTCATGGATTGATTGCTATTGGCGGTAGTGCTGGTCTTATTGTGGCTTTTAATGCGCCCATTGCCGGATTCTTATTTGCCTATGAAGAAATTGGACGCAACCTTAAAAAACAAGCCTTAATCCTAATTGCTATTGTTAGTGGTATTGTTTACCTATTTGCTACCTTGTATCGAGGCAATGAAACTTACCTAAGCGATATGTCCAATTACTCAATTGATTTATTGTTAATCTGGCAACTTGTACCTTTGGCAATATTAGCTGGATTCTTAGGTGGTATCTTTTCCAAAATAACACTGTATTTGGTAAATAAATTCATCACTCACACTAAATTTAGAGTCATTACCATCGCCTTGGTTCTTGGATTTATTGTGGCAATTTTTAACTACCTATCCGCCGGTCAAATTGCTGGGTCTGGGCGAGAGGAAGTTTTGTTAATGCTTAACGCTGAAAAACTAGGATTGGACTTTGTGGCAATGAAATATTTTGCCACCCTAACTTCGCTCACTTCAACTATTCCAGGCGGATTGTTCATGCCCAGTATTTCAATTGGTGCGGGCATTGGCTCAGAAGCGGCCAGTTTTTACCCACAAATAGACGTCCAAATTATTATTATAATGGCAATGATTGCTTATCTTAGCGCCGTTATTAGAGCGCCACTTACTTCGGTTTTTGTTATTCTTGAAATGACTGCCACGCTTAATCTTCTAATCCCCGGACTAATGGTAGCCTTTGTTGCTAATTTTGTTTCAAAACAAATATTTGCCCAGCCCATTTACGAAGCACTGGCGGATAACTACTTAAAACTTACTGAAAGGTAATTAAAACGGTTTAACCACAACCAAAACAACAACCGCCACCAGTATTAACACTGGAAACTCGTTAAACCAACGATAAAAAACATGGGAACGGGTGTTTTTACCTTCTTTGAATACCTGTACTAAATGCCCGCAGTAAAAATGATAAATAATCAGCATTATTACCAACGCTAATTTAGCATGTAGCCAATATTGAACAGAGTAAACCACCCAACCATCCATTGTCATCCACACACCCAATACGCTAGCCACAATAAAACTTGGCATCATGATGCCTCGATAAAGCTTGCGTTCCATGATTTTAAAGCGCTCTGTACTAGGCTTATCATCGCTCATTGCGTGGTAGACAAACAAACGCGGCAAATAAAATAACGCAGCAAACCAAGTGATCACACTAATAATATGAAAAGCTTTAATCCACAACATGCAGTCTCCTAACAATAAATATAGTTGCTAGTCATTATAGTAAAATAAAGCGAAACTAACCACTCTCTTTAATAACTTGAAGAAATACCGCGAAATCCCTTATAACTACACCTCTTTCTCAGACAAGGAAGTTGTGTGTCGTTTTTTAGGTGACGATGCTTGGGATTTACTCAACCAACTCAGAGAAAACCGCAACACCGGTCGAAGCGCCAGAATGCTGTTTGAAGTGCTTGGAGACATGTGGGCAGTAAACCGAAATCCCTATTTACAAGAAGATTTAATTAAAAATAATCGCCGCTGGAAAGCCCTCACTGAAGCCCTTTACTCGCGCCTTAATCAAATTCGTACTCGCGCTAATGGTAATGAAAAGGTCTTAACATTACTGGACAGTGCCGACCAAGCCGTTGATGACTTTAAGCATTGCCTGAGTGAATTTAAAAACAACAAGCAACGCATTAAAAAAGCCCTACTTAAAGTCACAAACAACAACAACATTCGTTTTGATGCCTTGTCTCGTTCCGCACACGCTACTGATGCCACCGATTGGCGTGTCGAATACCCAGCCGTGATTATCACGCCTAATACCGAACTCGAAATTGCCGATATTATCAAAACTTGCATTGAATTAGGCCTCACCATTATTCCTCGTGGCGGTGGCACAGGTTACACCGGTGGCGCCATTCCACTCAGCGCACAAACGGCTGTGGTCAACACAGAAAAAATCAGCTTTATTGATGCCATTCAAAATCAAAATGGCATCCATTCTATTAATGTTGGTGCGGGTGTTGTTACCAAACGTGTGAGTGAAACCGCTACTGCAAACAACTTGGTCTTTGCCGTCGATCCAACTTCACAAGACGCTTGTACCATTGGCGGTAACGTTGCCATGAATGCTGGCGGCAAAAAAGCCCTGCGCTGGGGCACAACCATTGACAACTTGTTGTCTTGGAAAATGGTAATGCCAGATGGCAATTGGCTACAAGTTAAACGCCTAGACCACAACCAAGACAAAATTCAATTGCTTGATACCGTTAGTTTCAAAATAAATCATCTAAAAAGTGATGGTAAAACCCTTAGAACAACTGAAACACTCACCATCAATGCTAATCAGATGCGTAAGAGTGGCTTGGGTAAAGACGTTACCAATAAATTTTTAGGCGGCTTACCTGGCATTCAAAAAGAAGGTTGCGATGGTTTTATCACCTCGGCTGAATTCATCCTCCACCGACCGCTTGAGCAAATCAACACCTTGTGTTTAGAGTTTTTTGGGCACGATTTAGACAATGCCGTGTCTGCCATTGTCGCCATTAAAGACAGTGTAGATAATAATAACGACGTTGATTTGATTGGTATGGAACATCTGGATGCTCGCTACATTAAAGCCGTGCATTACACCACAAAAGCCAACCGAGCAGAATTACCTAAAATGGTTCTTTTGATTGACATCAGTGCTCATCATCAATCTTCATTAGACGGTCAAATTGAAAAAATTATCACTTTAACGCAACAGCGTGAAGGTGAATGCTTTGTAGCCAAACTACCTACAATGAGACAAACATTCTGGAAAGATCGTGCCAACACCGCCGCCATTGCCGCGCACACCAACGCCTTTAAAATTAACGAAGACGTGGTTATCCCGCTTGATAAATTAGGGGAATACAGCAATGGTATTGAACACATTAACATTCGTCTTTCAATTGAAAATAAGCTCGCCACACTCGATGCGGTTAAGGCTCACTTTCAAGCCATTAATCCAGATTCAAGTTTAATTAAAGACAAACTGCATCATGCCTTGTCTTTGCTAAATAAAGTAAACGATGAATGGCAAGAAGCGTTGAACAGCCTGAACAAAAAGTCAAAATTTAAAGCCATTCAAACCGGAAAACGGGTTATTTCTTACATCAATGAATTTGCCCAACCTTTAAACGATTTACTCATGGGTGACGTCTTTAATGAAATTCGCGACCAAGTAAAATCCATACACAGTGAATACCGTGAAATACGCCTATTTGTAGCGATTCACATGCACGCAGGTGATGGCAATGTACACACTAACATCCCTGTGCACTCGCACAATACACAAATGTTGCACCATGCAGAAGCCGTGGTTGATGAAATCATGGCTTTGGCTTCAAAGCTTGGCGGTGTCATCTCAGGTGAACATGGCATTGGGCTAACTAAATACCAATATTTGTCGGATGAATTTAAACAAGAATTTGCTGATTATAAAGCTGATATTGATCCAAACGGGCATTTTAACAAAGGCAAACTCATGCCAGGTAGTGGCCTTAACAATGCTTTCACTCCTTCATTAAGACTGGTTGAACAGGAAGCATTAATTTTAGAAAGCAGTGAAATCGGCGAAATCAATGACATGGTTAAATCCTGCCTACGTTGTGGTAAATGCAAGGACGTTTGTACCACGCACGTACCAGAAGCCAATCTATTGTATTCACCGCGTGACAAAATTATCGGTACCAACCTAATCTCAGAAGCTTTCCTTTACGAAGAACAAACTCGGCGAGGGGTTTCAGTCGATCATTTTGACGAGTTTAATGACATTGCTGATCATTGCACCATTTGCCATCGTTGCGAAGCACCTTGCCCAGTTAACATTGATTTTGGTGATGTATCCATCAAGATGAAAAATATCTTAGTCAAGCAAAAACAAAGACACACTAACATCGCCGCCAAAGTTTCGATTGCTTATCTCAATATGACCAAACCTTGGCAGATCAATTTAACCAAAAAATTATTGATTGATTTTAGTTACAAAGCCCAGCATCTTGCCTCACGCTTGAGCAGACCTTTTTTAAAAAAACAACCTAATAAAACCGTTGGCAATCCAAGTGCACTAACCGAATTAATAACAATTTTAGACAAACCATTGCCAACCGACACCGGACTAGCGCCCCTGCGTAGCTTACTCAATATTAACGATGCAGGCACCATTCCGATTTTGGCACATCCTGATAAATCTAGTGCCGATTCTCCAAGTGTGTTTTATTTTCCAGGTTGTGGCTCTGAGCGTCTCTATTCCAAAATTGGCTTAGCGACCATCGCCCTTTTGTATCATCAAGGCATTAAGGTTGTGCTTCCACCAAGCTATTTGTGTTGTGGCTATCCGCAAGCCAGTGCTGGTAATGAAGTCAAAAGTAAGGAGATCTCTACGGATAATCGTGTTTTATTCCATCGCATGGCAAACACACTGAATTACCTTGACATTAAACACGTACTCACTTCTTGTGGCACGTGCATTGATCAACTTCTGACTTATGAACTGAGTGATATTTTTAAAGATTCTAAACTCACAGACATTCATGAATACTTATTAGAAAAAAATGTAAAAGTTGATAATAGCGATACAAAATATTTGTATCACGCTCCGTGCCATGATCCAATTAAAACAGGTGATTCTGCCGATGTTATCTCACAAATCATGGGTTCTGATGTCACCAACAATGATCGTTGCTGTGGCGAGGCCGGCACTTTTGCTGTTGCACGAGCTGACATCGCCAAACAAGTTAAATTTAGAAAAGAAAAGGAAATTAAAAAAGACCTTACTACTTTGACTGGAAAACCCAAAGCTAAGAATGGCATTAAGATGCTCACCACTTGCCCAGCTTGTCGCCAAGGCTTATCTCGCTACCAACCATCCACAGGCATTGAACCCGTCTATCCCGTTGAATTAATCGCCGAACAAACACTTGGTAAAAACTGGCAGAAAGAATTTATTAGCTCCGTGGCAATTGAAAAAGTATTACTCTAAACGCTACTTACATACACCCAAGCGCTTCTGCCTGATTTCATCTTTCCCATTACACGCTGATAATCATCGACTTCATATTCGTCTGATTGCGCTAATTCTTCCACAGTAATCTCAAACACTATTCCTAATACCTCATCAGCATCATTAGACGTTGCTATGGCAATTGGGTGATGTGTTTTACCACTTAATTCAACCACATCAGCATCTTGTATTTCAACCATCTCCAGCTTATAACTTAATAACTGATCTTCAAAACCCACCAACTCACGACCAAAAGTTTCGACTTGAACAGGTGTGTCTTGTAATGTTCCGTAAGAAAAAAGTAATTCGGTTGTGTTCATTGTATTGTATTTTCCACACCTACAAGTCCATTTTGGGAATATTATATTTTTTTTAGTAAAGCCTTAAAAGGCTTATTCTCAGAAATATTATTATCTTCTTTAAGTGTTGACAGCGGATTATTTTTTTCATTAAATATTCTTTTCATACTCTCAACTTCATCAATACTTATTAAGCTAAGTTTTACTGCCAACTTTGCCATATCTAATGAATTTAACCAAATAATCTTTTTTTCAGAAGATGCAATATCAAAATATTTTTTGATATTGTTATATTTGCAATAAACATCGTCGTCAATAATACAATCTATTCCATAAAGAAATGACATATCTACGCATATCGCCAAACCTGCAATGTTGCTATATTTATGGCAAGATATATCTATAGATTTGTTTAATTGCTTCCACCCTGATCTAGAATCCCCTATTTTATCTTTGTATACTTGTTTAAGTTTTATTTCACAAAGAACCATTCTATCTTTTAATTTGGCAA
>GG730017.1 GCA_000205985.2 uncultured Candidatus Thioglobus sp.
CGGATCCCCGGGGGGGATCCCACGCCTAAAGCCAAAGAGCTTCGTCGTGTGGTTGAGCCTTTGATCACCAAAGCCAAAATCGATAGCGTTGCTAATCGTCGTAATGCTTTTGCTAAGTTGCGTGATGATGCAATGGTTGCTAAGTTATTTACTGAGTTAGGCCCCTTTTACAAAGATCGTCCTGGTGGCTACATTCGTATTTTAAAAGCCGGTTTTCGTACTGGCGATAAAGCACCAATGGCGATTGTTCAATTGGTTGATTTTGAAGGCGCTATTGATGATTCAGCGACTCAAACTAAAGATTCATAAAGGAAAAATTCATGCCATCAATTAAATTAAGAGAGAACGAGCCATTTGATATTGCACTGCGTCGTTTCCGTCGTTCATGCGACCGAGCAGGTGTGATTACCGATGTTAGGAAAAAAGAATTTTATGAAAAGAAAACGTGGGTTAATAAACGTAAAAAAGCTGCTGCAGTTAAGCGTACACATCAACTAAGGTCTAAAAATCGCGTTCACCGTAAACGCATGTATTAAGGCAGAATTTTCTTCCTGACAAACAAACACAAACATCATTATGTCTGAGCTAAAAGCACGCATTACTGAAGATATGAAATCAGCAATGAAAGCGAAGGACAAGCAAGCCCTAAAAGCCGTCCGTATGATCATCGGGGCCATCAAACAAAAAGAAATTGACGACCGCATCGAGCTTGATGATGCGCAAGTAATGGCCGTTATTCAAAAAATGGTTAAACAACGTAAAGATTCAATTTCACAATTCAAAGACGCAGGGCGTACTGATTTGGTCGATGTCGAAGAAGCTGAATTGGTTATTATTAACAACTACATGCCTGAGCAACTCTCAGAGGCAGAAGTTGCAGCTGCGGTGGATAGAGCCATTGCCGATTCTGGTGCTTCTTCCATGCAAGACATGGGCAAACTAATGGGCTTATTAAAAGGCCAATTAGATGGCAAAGCTGACATGGGTGCAGTTTCTGGTTTAATTCGCTCTAAACTCTCTTAAAAAATATTACTTATTTGACTATTTAAGTCAAAAATTTAGCAAATTTTGCTAATTAACCTCTAAAAAATCATTAAATTTATCTAAAAGAAGTATTTTTAGGTTATTTACCCCTGTATTTTTCATATTTTTTGTTTAAAAGTGTATATTTATGTCAATTTTAGGTAGTTTTTAGTGTAATTTTCGCTAAAAATAGTGGTTATTTGTGTTTTTAGTTGAAAACGGTCATTCGTAAAATTTGCCAATTTTTTGGTGAAATCCTTTTCGAAAATCACAGATTTTCTCTTTAGGCTCTGATACTTTTTCTGCTCATCAGACAAAGTATTAGGTTCTCAAAGAGCAAATAGAATATTTGCGAAAAAGAATTTTCAAGAAAGATTTTACTTAATTATTGTAATTTTTTTGTTTTACAATGACAACATTAAACCTGAGGTTGTTATGAAATTATTACTAAGTTTTTTATTAATTACAAATATTGCATTTGCACAAGTGGTGCCAGATTACGCTAAAGAAGCGCGTTGGGCAGAGCAAGTAGAAGACACCCTTATGGATGGTGATGTGATTTGGTTAAATGCCAATAGTCATGAATTTTTAGCCATCTATACACCAAGTGAATCCGATGCCAAACAAACGGCAGTGGTGGTGCACGGTTTGGGTGTGCATCCTGATTGGGGTCAAGTCGTTCAGCCACTTCGAGTGGCACTCACTGAAAAAGGTTTTAATACGTTGTCAATCCAAATGCCGGTGTTAGAAAATGGCGTGGGGTCTGAGGGTTATGCGCCGTTATTGGTAGATGCAGATAATAGGATTAATTCAGCAGTGAACTACCTAACAGCGCAAGGTTTAGAAGCTAACGTGTTGATTGCCCATAGTTTGGGTAGTGTGATGTCAACGCATTATCTGGCGAATAATGCAAATCCATTTAAGCGTTATGTGGGTATTGGCATGCCAAAAACAACAGCTCAATATTTATCGAATATTGATATTCCTGTATTGGACTTGTATGGCAATGATGACATCCCTCCGGTGTTAAATGGGACAAAGCTTAAAGCACAGCAATCAAAGCACAATTCAAACTACACTCAAATAGAGGTAGGTGCTGATCATTTCTTTAACGATAAGGATGATTTGTTAATTGATACAATTAGTGCGTGGTTGAAATAGTATCACTACTTTTTCTGGGTGCTTTTTCTGGTTTTATTGCCGGCTTATTGGGAGTTGGTGGCGGGCTAATTATGGTGCCGGCATTGTTGTATTTATTGGTTGACAGTGTTTCTCAGACAGTATTGATGCACACGGCTGTGGGTACGGCATTAGCGGCCATTGTCTTTACGTCAATATCCAGTGTTCGCGCCCATCATCAGCACGGCGCTATTCATTGGCAATATTTTAAAAAACTCACACCTACCATCTTATTGGGTGCTTTTAGTGGGGCACTGTTGACTAAAGCCATGAGTTTCGATTTCATGCGGATTTTTTTTGCATTGTTTGAATTTAGTGTTGCGATCATTATGTATTTTGGTATTAGCAGTTCTTCTCATGTGGACAGCCTGTCCAAATGGGTGTGGCGGATAACGGGCTATGTGATTGGACTGGTGTCAGCCATTGTGGGGATTGGTGGTGGCACCATGACCACGCCATTTTTGACTTATAATAATGTGAACATTAAAAATGCCATTGCCACCTCGGCGGCAGTGGGCATGCCAATTGCCGTTGCTGGTGCGTTGGGTTTTATTGTGGCCGGTTGGAACGTTGAGAGTGCCACAAGTGGGTTGGGGTTTATTCATACTGAGGCACTAATTAGTATTGTGGTGATGAGCGTGTTATTTGCCCCACTTGGCGCCAAAGTAGCACACAGCGTTGATGGCAAAAAACTCAAAAAGTTCTTTGCCTTGTTCTTGGCTTTTCTTGGAATGGCCGTATTGTCTTTTTAGAACTTATGTAACAGGCAAGGCCTGTTACATATTAACCTTGCCAAGGCGCTGCAAGATCGTGCTCAACGTCTAGGTGGTCTAGAATTCTAGCAACGACAAAATTCACCAAATCATCAATGCTGTTTGGGTTTTGATAAAAGGCTGGATTGGCATCCATAATCACCACACCCAAGCGAGAAAGTTTGAGCATATTATCCAGGTGAATGGCCGAATAGGGCGTTTCCCTTGGGACTAAGATTAACTTCTTTTGCTCTTTAATGACTACATCAGCAGCGCGATGCATGAGATTATCAGCGTGGCCATTGGCGATGGCTGACAGCGTGCTCATGGTACAGGGGCATACCACCATGGCTCTCGGTGGATTGGAGCCTGAAGCGACGGGCGCGGTCCACTGGTTTTTAGAAAACACTTCAAGCTGACCATCTTTAGCGCCTAGATAATCCGTGAGGTTTTCCTCGATGGTCTTGGTATCAGCGCCAAGACTAAGATCAGTTTCCATGGCGATAACAGTATTTGCAGCGGTCGATATCATCACATAAATTTTCTTCTGAGTTTTGACCAATTCTTTGAGTAGGGTAATGGCATACGGCATACCAGAGGCGCCAGTGAGTGCGATTGCGATTGGTTTCATAAGTTCGGTATTAGTTTATTAAAGATATCGTCAAAGCTACCATTTGACATCACCACAAAATGACCTTGATTGATTTGACCAAGTTTAGTAACAATATCATCAACAGAGCTAAATAAGCTATCAGTATCAAACAGTGTATCAATGTCCCAATCAGTGTTTTTAGGTTTTAGTATAAGCACTTGATTGGCATCTTTAAGGGCATCAACTAGACTTTGTTGGTGTACACCAGACTTCATGGTGTTGGATCGAAGCTCTAATATTGCCACGATGTTTTCATTGCCTACTTTAGCGCGTAAACCCGATAGCGTAGTTTTAATCGCAGTGGGATGATGGGCAAAATCATCGTATAAAGTGACAGCATTAGTTTGGTGTTTGATTTCTAAACGACGCTTTACGCCTTTGAATGTGTTTAATGCCTCACAGGCCACATCAAATGGGATGCCAATATGGTGCGCTGCATAAATAGCGCCCAGGCCATTTTGCATATTATGCTCGCCAAGCAAATGCCAATTGACCATAGCGCCTTCAATCTCAAAGCTACTGCCTATGTCTGTTGTATTTAGTTTCTGAGCAGGCAAGGTCTGATCAGAAGACCACAGGCCTTGCTCAAGCACTTCATTAATTGCTTGTGTATCTTTTGGGTGGATAATCAACCCATCGCTTGGTATGGTGCGAATCAGATGATGGAATTGTTTTTGAATGTCGCTTAGTGAATCGAAAATATCAGCGTGATCAAATTCAAGATTATTAATCACCAAGGTTTTTGGATGATAGTGGATAAATTTTGAGCGCTTATCAAAAAAAGCGGTGTCGTATTCATCGGCCTCAATCACAAAAAAGTTAGAATCGGTTAGGCGTGATGACACGCCAAAATTTTCAACCACACCACCAATGAGAAAGCTGGGATTGTAACCAGCGCACTCAAGTATCCAAGAGAGCATACTTGCGGTGGTGGTTTTTCCATGGGTGCCAGAGATAGCGAGAACCCATTTGTTGTGCAAAACTTCTTCCGCAAGCCATTGAGCGCCGGATGTATAGTGGTGTTGCTTATTAAGGATTTCTTCCACACAAGCATTGCCACGAGATAAAGCATTGCCAATGATAAAGGTATCAGCATTGGGTAAATCTTTAACTTTATAACCGTGTGTATAGTCAATGCCTTGTTCATCGAGTTGAGTGCTCATTGGCGGGTAAACGCCTTGGTCCATACCCGTGACAGTATGCCCAAGTTGTTTGGCAATGAGTGCGAGTGAACCCATGAATGTGCCAGCGATACCAAGAATGTGAACGTGCATTATGAGGCTTGAAAGTTGAGTGAAGCAGAATTGATGCAATAACGCTTGTTGGTTGGTGCTGGACCATCATAGAAGACGTGACCCAGATGGGCATCACAGTTTTTGCATCTGACTTCTACGCGGGTCATGCCGTGAGTGTTGTCTTTGATTAATTGAATGCTATCGGCTTGGGCAATGTCGTAAAAACTAGGCCAGCCAGTACCAGAGTCGAATTTAGTATTGGATAAAAATAGCACTTGATTGCAACAGACGCAGGTGTAATCACCAGTTTCATGATGATCAACGTACTTGCCGGTAAAAGGCAGTTCAGTGCCACATTGTTGCGTGACTCTGAACTGCTCTGGCGTTAGTTTTTTATCCAAATCCATTCGTGTATTATATGGGCATTTAAATCATTTTTTCTCACAACCATGAAAAAGTATTTAGTTGGCGGCGCGGTGCGTGACAGACTACTGGGCATTGCCAATGAGAACACCGAAAAAGATTGGGTGGTGGTGGGCTCGTCGCCCGAAGAAATGCTGGATTTGGGCTATCGTCAAGTGGGCAAAGAGTTTCCGGTATTCTTGCACCCTGGTACACAAGAAGAATACGCTCTGGCTAGAGTTGAGCGTAAAGTGGGTGCGGGCTATAAAGGTTTTGAGTTTGACACATCCAGTGAAGTAACGCTTGAGCAAGATTTGTCTCGACGTGATTTGACGATTAATGCAATTGCCCAAGATGGGAACGATCTGATTGATCCGTTTCATGGACAAAAGGATTTAAGTAACGGCCTATTGCGCCATGTGTCCGGTGCTTTTGGCGAGGATCCTGTGCGTGTGTTGCGCGTGGCTCGATTTGCCGCACGGTTTAAGTCGTTTGGTTTTAAAGTGGCACACAGTACGCATCAACTAATGCAACAAATGGTTAGCTCAGGCGAGGTAGATGCGCTAATACCCGAACGTGTGTTTAAAGAGCTTAATAAGGCCCTGTCTTACGACACGCCGTCAGCATTTTTTAAAGTATTGTCAGCCTGTGGAGCGTTTGGTCGAGTGTTCCCCATGCTGAGTGCTGAAGAGCATCAAACGCACGATAATGAATTTGAGTTTCTGGATCATCTCAAGACTAACAATCCAGCGGTTAAATTTGCCATTTGGTTAAATAAAGAGAGTGTTCAGGCGATTGAAAAATTGTGCAAAGTAATTAAGTGCCCTAAAGAACACGAGCAATTAGCACTGCTCAGTAGTGAGTGGCACCGATTTGCTGATTCATTCATTCAGCACAATGCTGAGGAAATATTTGAATTTTTTGCTAAGACGGATGCACTTAGGCGTAAGGATCGATTTAGGCGTTTATTGTCCGTGTTTGAATTATTAGGCGCTGATACTCGGGCTATTATTCAACTGCAAGATCAGCTGGGCAACATTGATGTTTCAGCGCTGGATAAGAGTGACATTGCACAGGAAATTGTTAATGAAAAAATGAACGTGATTGGGCTATTTCTCGATGCGACAAAGTGAATCGTATTCGCAATATTCGCAAGCATTTTTACTGGGCAGCACTTGCGCTTGTCCTTGTTGAAAATTAAGACTGGTTTTATTGAGTTTTTGTTGCCAGATCTCCAGTTGTTCATCCCACGCCGCGCAGGTCGTTTTCTTATTAGATTGCTTAGGCAGTGAGTCTTTGTCTCTGGACAAGCCTTTGTAGCTGATTTTGTCCGATGCCAATTCAATAAAGCAAATACCCTGTGTTTTGTTAGACAGGGTGTAGATGGGGAGCTGCGGTTCTTTAATGATGTCTCCACACCAATTGCTAACGGATGTCTTGCCAATTTTATAATCAAAAATAATCTGATCGCCGTTTTCCATCTCATCGATTCGATCAAGACGAACATCAAAGGCAAGTCCGGCAATGTCCACCTTGGACTCTTGTTCGGTTGATAGGACCCTAAATTCGTCACGCTGTTTTTCACTAAGAATAAATTGATTGACCAGTTCCAGCAAGCGATTACGCTCTACTTCAATAAAGTTGGATTTTGAATAATTGGTTAATTCCTGATCAACTTTTGATTTGATGATGGCCTTTAAATCTTGATCGTTGCAGGATAACAACTGCTCACGGCAGGATATTTTCTGATAAATTTCCTCCAATACGTTGTGAATTATTTCACCTTGCTCAATTCGGTTAAAGCCAATGTGAGGCGCATCAGAACGTCTGATGTTGAGTCGATGAGTAAAACCTTTAAAGGCGCAAGCCATCTGATTTTTAAGAATGGAAACACCACCAGAAACGTCTTTGTTTGACACTTTGGGTGCTGTTGAATCATTGGTAAACTCTGTTGCAACATGGGCGGTTTTATTTTGAATGGTAGGCTCAACAACGTTGTTAAATTCAATCAGTGGTGAGCCTTGTTGTTCACTTTCATTATGGGTTTGGGCATAACTAAAAATAACTTGATTAGACAAAGCCATCAAGTTATCCGTGGTGTCTTTAGCGTCTTGGGTAATCAGGTCATAATTACTACGAGGTATTTGATGCTTGGTGGCGATGTCAAAAGGAATAAAACGCGGAGAATTTAGAGACGCAGGCAGGAAATCGTTGGTCATACCCAATACCCAGGCGGCATCAAAATACAAGCCCTCGGCTTCCAAGCTACCGAGTATTTGAATGGGCGTTTTGGCAGATTGCGCTTGAAACATTACTTGAGACAGCCAGTTTTTTAAAGCTTCCAAAGCTTGATCAGCGCTAACGGATTTTTCATATTGTGACAAAAGGTTAAGCCCAAGGCTGGTTTGTTGATACTTGTTAAACAGTTGATATTCACTACTATTAAGCACTCTATCGGTTGCAAAGCCCCATGATTGTAAGCGCTGGTTAAAGCTTAACAGCCATTGATCATGACTTTGTTGATGAGAAATTTGACCATCGCTAATGACACGTAGCGTTTGTTCTAATATCGGGCAGTTGGACAAAGAATCCTTGACTTCCCATAGCTTAAAGTTTGTCTTGGATAATGACAAAACCTTATTAACCAATAAAGCTCGAGCTGATTGCTCATTTTGCGCTGAAACAATGTAGGGCGAAGTAATTACCGCATTAAATGTTGTGGCCTTAATGCGATTTTTTTGCAGTTGATTGCTCAATTCTAAAATTGATAATAGGTGCTGAATGAGCGGGTATTTGTCTAATGGAAGCCCTAAAGAAATGTTGTAAGATTTTTTTCCAGTTTCATTCAAAGTGTTGAAAAATACTTGATCAAAAATGGATTTGAATCGATAGTGGAGTTCGTTTAGTTTGGGCGAAACAATTACAATTTGCTTGGATGGATTCGATGCGTGAAGTTCTTTTGCCCATTCAGCCGCACTTTTGATTTCATCTTCAGTGGTTTTGAATATTTTGTTGGTGTGATTACCAGTAGACTGATTAACATTCAAAGTTTGATAGCCAATGGCATTGAGTAGTTGTGATTGCTCTGGAGTGAGTGTTTTAAAGCCACAAACATAGGGCTTGATATGCTTAGTAGCGCTGTCTATGATCAGCATGGATAAATCATTGATGTCGATTAGTTTGTGTTTTAGTTTGGTTTTCTGATAGTCCATCATCCAGGCGCTAAACAGCTCAGAAGTGTCAAAGTGCGATTGTTGTAATTTATCTAAGGGAATCAGATGAGCTTTGCAATAATCATAGTTCTTAATTACCTCGTCCAAGAGTCGGCGCTCAACTTTTTGCCCTAAGCGCGACATTGATTGAGTGATTAAAGTCCTTGATTCGGTACTGGATACCAGTCTTTTGGATGATTGAAAATTGATCGACTCCCAAGTGTTACTTAAGTATTGTTTCCAAGAAAATATTTTAGGAAGTTGAGACGTGCCTTTTTGCAGGCTCCAAGTTTTTTTAAACGCTAAAACTTGACGATTGTTGGCCAAGATAATGACATCTTTAACGGTGATTTTATCCAAATTGGAATTAATCCACATGGCCAAAAAAAGTGTCTAGCCTGGTCCAAAGTTCCTCTAGGCCTTGCTTTTTTAAACTGGAAAATAATTGCACATCGACATAAGGGTGTTGTTCGATTGCCCGCTTGACTTTGAGCCTTGCATTGCTGGCTGCACCTTTTTTAAGCTTGTCTGATTTGGTGAGCAGTATCTGTGTTGGTAAGTTGATGCTAATGCACCAATCGAGCATCATTTGGTCAAAAGGCGTGAGTGGACGACGGCAATCCATTACCAGTACTGCGCCTTTTAGGCATTGTCGCTTATTGAAATACTCGCTCATGTCAATGTGCCACTGTTTTTTAACCCGTTCTGGGACTTTAGCATACCCATAACCCGGTAAGTCAACCAAGCGACGGTTTTGGTCCAATTCAAAAAATACCAAATGCTGTGTTCTGCCAGGTGTACGAGATACTTTGGCTAATTTTTTCTGCAAAGTCAGTGTGTTAATAGCACTTGATTTTCCGGCATTAGAGCGCCCAGCAAAAATCACTTCATAGCCTTGGTCGGGCGGACACCCTTTGAGTGATGGGCATGAAAGTAAGAACTTGGCCTGTTGGTAGGAATTGCGCATTGGTTAAAATAATGTATATAATTAGTCGTGGTGGTACTAAGCGCCATTATATAACTTTTAGTTTTCAATATAAGGAGAAGAGTAATGAAGAAAATTTTATTAGTAGCAGCTGCAGCTGCATTATCAGTAGGTTCTTTTTCAGTTCAGGCAGACGGCGGACAAATGTACAGCTCATTAGGTTGTTCGGGTTGTCATGGTGCTGGTGGTAAATCAGCAATTCCATCTTACCCATCATTAGCGGGTAAAGATGCAGCATGGACTGTTAAGCAGTTAAAGGATTTCCAATCTGGCGCTCGTAAAGACGCAACAATGAACGCAATGGCGCCAATGGCTGCGGGTCACGAGCAAGCAATTGCAGACTACTTAGCGGGTCAATAAATTACCGGCGGTTTTTTTCCGCTTAGTAATTCTTAGGGTTTAACTTTTAAATCCTATATTATAATATGCCGATATTAAGTATAATATCGGCATATTTTTTTGTAAAAAGGACTAACACATGAATAAATTAGCACTTGCTTTTACTGCTGTATTGGCTTTAATTTCAACAAATGTTTTCGCTTTAGGTAATGCCGCCAGTGGTCAGGAAAAAATAGAAACCTGTACTGGTTGTCACGGTCCTCAGGGCAACGCTATTGTTCCTATTTATCCAAAATTAGCGGGCCAAAGTGAAGGTTATTTATTAAAGCAATTAAGGGATTTTAAATCCGGCGCTCGTAAAGACGGCATTATGCTTGGTATGGTTGCGCCATTAAGCGATGCAGACATGGCCAATATTGCTGCTTATTATGCGGCTCAAACCGTTACAAAGGGTGTGACTACAAAAGACGATGCTGTGTTTGTATTGGGTCAAAAAATTTATCGTGGTGGTAGGAAGCACTTACCTGACCACAGACAAGTAACGGCTTGTATTGCGTGCCATGGTCCTAAGGGTAAAGGTATTCCAACGGCTGGATTCCCATCTTTAGCTTCTCAGAACGCTGCTTATACGGCCAAGCAATTAAAGGCCTTTCGCCAAGATGCACTGAACGCACAAACAGGCGCTACGGCCCATGTCCGAACTAATGATTACGAGAGCATGATGAGAAGAGTCGCTAAAAATTTGACCAATGAAGAAATTAATGCAGTTTCTCAATACATCTTTGGTCTAAATTAAAACGTCGATTTTTAGTTTAAAGGTAATAAAAAAGGCAGTTCCCTGCCTTTTTTATTACGGGTGAAAACACTGCCCTATCAGGTATAATTCACTATTTTTTTAAGTACAACATTTGGATTTATAACAATGAAAACTTCACTAGAAACATTAGACGGCCTTAAAAGATCATTAACCGTTGAACTACCGATTGATATCTTTAAGAAAAAAGCCGATCAGGTATTGCAAAAGATGGCACCACAAGTAGCCATTGATGGTTTTAGAAAAGGCAAGGTGCCTTTGTCTATTCTGCGTAAGCAATTTGGTGCGAATGCCAGTTCAGACGCTGTGAATGAAATTGTAAATGAGACGCTGTCGGATGCATTGACTGAAGTTAAGTCGACACCTGCCGCACAGCCAATGATTACTAAAGTTGATTCGGAAAATAAAACTAATTTTTCTTACACGGTGGAGTTTGAAGTATTTCCTGAAATCAAAGTGGGTGATTTTTCTAAGTTGAAAATTGATCAAACTACCGTTAAGATTACCAAAGCAGATGAAGATAGAACGATGGAAGGCTTAAAAGAGCAATCAATTGAATACAAAGCCGTGAAGCGCAAGTCCAAAGATGGAGATCGTTTAAGTATTGATTTTAAAGGCTTGATAGATGGTAAAGTTTTTGAAGGTGGTGAAGCCACAAATTTTAATATTGTTTTAGGTAAAGGTTCCATGATTGCAGGTTTTGAAGAGGGACTAACGGATGTAGTGGCCGACAAGGCAGTAACGCTGGATTTAGTTTTTCCAAAAGAATATCATGCACCTCAACTGGCAGGTAAAGCCGTTGTTTTTGAAGTTAAAATTAATGAAGTAGCTTCGCCTAAAGTGCCAACATTGGATGCAAAATTTGCCAAGAAATTTGGCGAAAAAGACATGGATGCTTTACAAAAGAGCATGAAAGAACAAATGCGAGTTGAGATTGATAATCGTCTTTCTAACCAAAACAAAGACGCTATTTTCAATGCTTTATTAATGGCGAATGAATTTGATGTCCCACAAGGCAGTGTTGATAACGAAGCTCGAAATCTATTAAGTGAAATGGAAGCTCGTATGGAGCAACAAGGCATGCCATCTAAAGGCGGTAGCTTGCCAGCCTCCACGTTTAATGGTGAGGCCACGAGACGTGTTAAATTAGGCTTATTGGTGAGTCAAATTGCCAGTGATAATAATTTCGTTGCCAGTAAAAAACAACTTGATGAAAAATTAGAAGAAATGTCACAAGCGTATGGCGAAAACTCTCAGCAAATGGTAGACTATTACAACGAAGACCCTACTAGACTATCGAGTATTGAATTATTAGTCGTGGAAAAGATGGTGTCAGATTTGGTTTTAGAAAAGGCAAAAGTGACTTCTAAGAGTAAGAAATTTCAAGAAGTAACACAACCACAGGCATAAATGACAATACAGAATTTAAATCAAATCCCAATGGTGGTAGAGCAATCTGCCCGAGGCGAGCGTGCCTATGATATTTTATTCTCGGCTTTTAAAAGAGCGCGTTGTTTTTTTAGTAGGCCCCGGTAGAGGATTACATGGCCAATGTCATTGTTGCTCAATTGTTATTTTTAGAATCTGAAAATCCTGATAAAGACATTCATTTTGTACATTAATTCACCAGGTGGTTCGGTTTCAGCCGGTTTTGGCAATTTACGATTACCATGCAATTCATTAAAGCCGGATTGTTTCTATCGCTGTGTATTCGGCTAATGCGGCAAGTAATGGGTGCATTG
>GG730016.1 GCA_000205985.2 uncultured Candidatus Thioglobus sp.
TTGGTGCAACTGCCAAAGCCGTGATTGTTGGCCAGTTGATCGTCAAGAAAAAGGCAAGGGTGATAAATCGCCATTCAAGAGTGAAGAGAATTTTGGCATTACAGTGTAAGTATTATCAATCTGGTCATCTATTGATTACTTAAAGCAGGGTAATGATGAAGCGTTAATTGAGCGTATTGAGGCGTATCGAAATCAATACGGCGTTTAGTTGAAAAATTCATAACCCAGGCTCTCAGCAACAGCTTTGTGCCTTATTTTTCCTTGATGAATATTAAGGCCATTTTTCAAGTGTTGATCTTCTAACATGGCCTGATTCCAGCCTTTATTGGCAATATTTTGGATAAATGGCAGGGTAGTGTTGGTCAGTGCTAGGGTGGCAGTCTTTGCAACTGCACCAGGCATATTGCCCACGCAGTAATGAATAATCCCGTCCACGACATAGGTGGGGTTGTCATGTGTGGTGACTTTTGAGGTTTCAAAACATCCGCCTTGATCAATAGACACATCCACTAATACCGAGCCTTTCTTCATGAGTTTGAGCATGGGTTTGGTGATAAGTTTGGGCGCTTTTGCGCCAGCGACCAATGCAGCGCCTATGACTAAATCTGCATGCACTAGATGATGTTTGATATTTTTTGATGTAGATAGATCAAGCGACAGTTTTGATGCATGTTGCTGTTGAAAAGTGGTGAGATAATCTAGGATTTGTCGATCTAGAATGGTTACCTCAGCACCCATGCCGAGCGCCACCTCTGCTGCATTCATGCCAACTACTCCACCGCCAATTACTAAGACTTTTGCAGGCTCTACGCCGCTAGCGCCACTCAGCAATACGCCTGAGCCTCCTTGGGTTTTTTCAAGGTGGTGGGCGCCTGACTGGATTGACATTCGACCGGCCACTTCACTCATGGGTTTTAATAGCGGTAGGCGTCCATTGGCATCGGTAATAGTTTCATAGGCAATACAGGTTGCACCTGACTTAATGAGTAGTTCAGTTTGTATGGGGTCTGCAGCTAAATGCAGATAAGTAAATAGTAGTTGACCCTTTTTTAACAATGCACATTCATCTGGCTGAGGCTCTTTTACTTTGATGATCATTTCCGCCTGATCAAATACGTGCTGGGCAGATGCCACAATCTTAGCGCCCGATGCTTGATAGTCAAGATCTGAAAAACCAACCGCCTCACCCGCATGAGATTGGACAAGTACTTGATGTCCAGAATCGACTAGTCTAGCAGCACCCTCAGGGGTGAGAGAGACGCGATACTCATGAATTTTAATTTCTTGTGGAATGCCGATAATCATGCTAATATTGTAGTATGAATAATGCACGATTTACAAGAAAATTTGGATATGTTGACTAAAGCTTATCCGCAAGAAACACTCGAAGGCGATGGTGTGGTTGTTAATCGACTGTTTCCAATATCGCAACGAATGAATTTTGATCCGTTTGTATTGTGGGATCATTTTAATGTTTCTGCTGGACACGGCTTTCCAGACCACCCTCATCGTGGCTTTGAGGCGATTACCTATATGTTGACCGGTGGCATGCACCATAAAGACAATTTAGGTAATGATGCCTTTGTTAGTAAAGGTGGGGCTCAGGTGTTTTGTGCAGGATCAGGCATAGTGCATTCAGAAATACCGGCAACAGAAGATCAGAGTGTCGGTATTCAGCTGTGGATTAATTTGCCCAAGCATTTAAAAACAACCAATCCCAGTTATCAACAGGTTTTAAGTAAAAATTTGCCCGTCACTACTTTTGAAGGTGGCTATTGTCGGACGATTGTTGGCGAGGGATCGCCGATTGAATTGCATACAGATATTACTTATCAGCATGTAAATCTCGAACAAAATAAACAATACCAAATCTATATTAATCAAGGGCTTAATGCGGTTATTTATGCGTTATCAGGTGATATTATTTTGGCGGGCGAGACACTTAGCTCAACCGAATCGTTGCTGATTAAAGCTGATGAAGAGCAGAATTTATCTATCCAAGCAAAGACAGACAGTGAATTTATGTTTTGTTGCGGTTTGCCGCATCATCAGCCGATCTATCAGCACGGCCCTTATGTTGATTAGTACGAGCTATTTATCGTCTTCAATTATTTCTTGAGTAACGTTTAAGTGATTAGTTTTGGCAAAAGAAAGGATGCGTTCGTAAGTGAATGAGCAGGCATACTCCAGCTGATCGTCAAATACGATGGATTTAATGCCATTAATCTTCTTAATCTTTAGGTGCCCGTTGTAGCGCTTTAATTGTTCAGGCTGAATACAGACTAAACGCTCGGTCCAATCGCTCGGTCTGAATTTTTGTCCGTCTTTGGTAATGCCTGAGATGGTGTAGCGAATTTTTGGCATTATATTTTAGTTGTTCTAAGCAGTAATGGTGGAGGGACAGGGATTTGAACCCTGGAAGGGTATTAACCCTTGCTGGTTTTCAAGACCAGTGCATTCAGCCGCTCTGCCATCCCTCCAATGGGTGGTTATAATACCGTTTGTTGGTCCAATAGTAAATAGGATATTTATATAATTTAGCTTTGAAAACTTGTATTTTTTAAGTATAATTCCTTTCTTTTAGATTTTTGGTAAGTTAGTTATGGCGAAGATATGTCAGGTCACCGGTAAACGTCCGATTAGTGGTAATAATGTATCACACGCGAACAACAGAACGCGTCGTCGTTTTTATCCAAATCTTCACACGCACCGTTTTTGGGTGGAGAGTGAAAATCGTTTTGTAAAATTAAAGTTAACTGCAAAGGGTTTGCGTATTGTCGACAAGAAAGGCATTGATACCGTATTAGCAGAAATCCGCGCACGTGGCGAAAAGGTTTAGGAGTAAGGCATGAGAGAAAAGATTAAATTAGTATCATCAGCTAAAACTGGTCATTTTTATACAACAACTAAAAACAAACGTCTTCACCCAGAAAAGGTGGAAGTTAAAAAGTTTGATCCTGTTGTTAGAAAGCATGTGATGTACAAAGAAACAAAAATTAAATAAATTTCTTTAAAAAATTCCAATAAAAAGCCGCTATCTAAAATGAGCGGCTTTTTATTGTCCGCTAGTAAATATTACTCTTCAAGAATAGTATCAAGCGCAATGTGTCCAATCG